>NZ_JBJLSI010000013.1:0-109380 GCF_050871945.1 Kineococcus deserti
CCGCCACCGCCCCCCACCCCACGAGTGTGGGGGGGGGGCCCCCGGGGGGCGCGGGGCCCCCCCCCCGCCCGGCCGCGCCGCCGGGGGCCGCGCCCCCCCCCCCCCTGCGGTGTGCTCCCGGGTCAGCCCCGGGAACGGGTCACTTGAGCTCGACGGTGGCGCCGGCGCCCTCGAGCTGCGCCTTCGCCTTCTCGGCGGTCTCCTTGTTGACCTTCTCGAGGACGGGCTTGGGGGCGCCGTCGACGAGGTCCTTGGCCTCCTTGAGGCCGAGGGAGGTCAGCGCGCGGACCTCCTTGATGACGCCGATCTTCTTGTCACCGGCGGAGGCGAGGATGACGTCGAACTCGTCCTTCTCCTCCTCGGCCGGAGCGGCGGTCCCGCCACCGGCCGGGCCGGCAGCGACGGCCACGGGGGCGGCGGCGGTGACGTCGAAGACCTCTTCGAACTGCTTCACGAACTCGGAGAGCTCGATGAGGGTCAGTTCCTTGAACGCGTCGATGAGCTCTTCGGTGCTGAGCTTCGCCATGGTGGCGGTCCTTCCTGTGCTGGGGTGATCCGCAGGTGTGCGCCTGCGGGCGGGTGTGGTCGGTCTGGAGCTGCCCGATCAGGCAGCTTCGGAACCGGCCTGCTTCTCCCGCAACGCTTCCACGGTGCGGACGGTCTTCGACAGCGGCGCCTGGAACAGCGCGGCGGCCTTGGCCTGGGACGCCTTGAGGACGCCGGCGACCTTGGCCAGGAGCACCTCGCGGGACTCCAGATCGGCCAGGGCGGTGACGTCAGCGGCGCTGATCGCGCGGCCGTCGAGCATGCCGCTCTTGACGACCAGCTGGGGGTTGGTCCGGGCGAAGTCACGCAGGCCCTTGGCCGCCTCGACCGGGTCACCGGTGATGAAGGCGATCGCGGAGGGGCCGGACAGCTGCCCCTCGAAGGCCGTGACACCGGCCTCCTTCGCGGCGATGGTGGTCAGCGTGTTCTTCAGGACCGCGTAGGTCGTGTCAGGACCCAGCGCCGCACGCAGGTTGGTGATCTGCGCGACGGACAACCCCCGGTACTCGGTGAGCACCGCTGCGTTCGACTTCTGGAACAGAGCCGTGATCTCCTTCACGGCCGCGATGTTCCTGGGCTTCGGCACGTGTGCCCTCCTTCCTCGTCTCGGGGGAGGCCGGTCGGAGCCCGAACGCACGAAACGCCCCGGCGCAGGAGCGCGGGGCGTCGGAGGGCGGCCACGAGGCCACGATCGAAGCTTGCTCACCTGCGCAGGTCGCCCGCGGAACGGGACCTTCTGCCACTCCCCGGGGGGAACGGCGACCGGCGGTCTTCGGTACTCCTCAAGGGTACACGCCGTGACGGGGTGGTCGTGACGCGCGAGCGCGGCCGCTCACCGGCCGCGGGGAGGTGAGGAGGAGGCACGAGCCCGGGAACGCCGCAGGGCGGGACTCCACGAGGAGTCCCGCCCTGCGGGGTGGTTCAGGCCTGGATCAGGCGCTGGTGGCCTCGCCCGTCAGGTTGCGGGTGAGGGCCGGGTCGACCTGGATGCCGGGGCCCATCGTCGTGGCGATCGTCGCCTTCTTCAGGTAGCGACCCTTGGAGGACGACGGCTTCAGACGCAGCACCTCGTCGAGGGCGGCGGCGTAGTTCTCGACGAGCTGGGTGTCGTCGAAGGACGCCTTGCCGATGATGAAGTGCAGGTTGGCGTGCTTGTCGGTGCGGAACTCGATCTTCCCGCCCTTGATCTCCGTGACGGCCTTCGCGACGTCCATGGTCACGGTGCCGGTCTTCGGGTTCGGCATCAGGCCGCGGGGGCCCAGCACCTTGCCCAGACGACCGACCTTGCCCATGAGGTCGGGGGTCGCCACGGCGGCGTCGAAGTCGAGACGGCCCTTGGCCACCTCGTCGATGAGCTCGTCGCCACCGACGATGTCGGCGCCGGCGGCCTCGGCCTGCGCGGCGCGGTCACCGACGGCGAAGACCAGCACGCGGGCGGTCTTGCCGGTGCCGTGCGGCAGGTTGACGGTGCCGCGGACCATCTGGTCGGCCTTGCGGGGGTCGACACCGAGACGGAACGCGACCTCGACGGTGGCGTCGTACTTGGTGGTCGACGTCTCGCGGGCCAGCTTGACGGCGTCGAGGGGGGCGTACAGGGCGTCGCCGTCGATCTTCTCGGCTGCGGCGCGGTAGGCCTTGCTGCGCTTCACTTCTGCTCCTCTTCGATGGTTGAGGGTCGTGGTCGGACGGGCCGCGCGCGGCCCTGCCACTGGAACTGCCGGCTGACCGGGGTCAGTCGGAGACGGTGATGCCCATGGAGCGGGCGGTGCCGGCGATGATGCGCGCGGCCATGTCCACGTCCTTGGCGTTCAGGTCCTGCAGCTTCATCTCCGCGATCTCGCGGATCTGCGCCTGGGTCAGGTTCGCGACCTTGGTCGTGTGCGGGGTCCCGGAACCCTTCTCCACGCCCGCGGCCTTCTTGATGAGCTCGGCGGCCGGCGGGGTCTTGGTGATGAAGGTGAACGAGCGGTCCTCGTAGACCGTGATCTCGACCGGGATGACGTTGCCGCGCTGCGACTCGGTCTGCGCGTTGTACGCCTTGCAGAACTCCATGATGTTCACGCCGTGCTGACCGAGCGCGGGGCCGATCGGCGGGGCCGGGGTCGCCTGGCCGGCCTTGATCTGGAGCTTGATGAGCCCGGCGACCTTCTTCTTGGGGGGCATGAGCGATCCCTCTCCTCGTGGCGTGGTTCGGCCCTTCGGTGCCCGCGGATCGGGCGACGACGTGTTGAGGCCGTCGTCCAGTCTACGCGTTCTGCGGGTGTGCCCCGGATCGCGAAGGGCCGCGTGAACGCCGCGACCCCCTGGCCCGTTGCGGGGCAGGGGGTTGCGGGCGGTGCGGCGGCGTCAGATCTTGGCGACCTGGTTGAAGTTGAGCTCGACCGGGGTCTCGCGGCCGAAGATCGACACCAGGACGGTGAGCTTCTGCCGGTCCGGGGCGATCTCGGAGATCGTCGCCGGGAGGGTCTCGAAGGGGCCCTCCATGACGGTGACGGACTCGCCGACCTCGAAGTCCACGACCTTGGCCGGGGCCGCGGTGGCGGTGCCGCCGGCGGCGGCCTTCTCGCCGGCCTTGGCGGGCTTGGGCGTCAGCGCGGGGGCGAGCATGGAGAAGATCTCGTCCTGCGACAACGGGACCGGCTGGTGGGTGTTGCCCACGAAGCCCGTCACGCCCGGGGTGTGCCGCACGGCGCCCCACGACTCGTCGGTCAGGTCCATGCGGACGAGCACGTAGCCGGGGATGCGGACGCGGCGCACGTTCTTGCGCTGGCCGTTCTTGACCTCGACGACCTCTTCCATGGGCACCTCGACCTGGAAGATGTAGTCCTCCATGTTGAGGGAGGTCATGCGGGTCTCGAGGTTGGTCTTCACCCGGTTCTCGTACCCGGCGTAGGAGTGGATGACGAACCACTCACCGGGCAGGCGCCGCAGCTTCTTGCGGAACTCCTCGGCCTCGTCGACGTCACCCTCGCCGGAGTCGAGGTCCTCCTCGGAGGACTCCCCGGCGGTCTCGTCGAGCGCCTCGTCGGCGTCCGCGGCGGACTCGGAGTTCAGGTCGCCGGCCTCGTCACCCTCGGGCGCACCGAGGGCGTCGCCCACGGGCTCGGTCGGCGCCAGGGCGGCGTCGTCCTCGTCAGCGGCGTAGTCCGCGGCGGCGTCCTCGCGGACGTCCTCGGCGTCGTACGTCTGGGGCGAGGCGAACGCCTCCTCGGAGTCGTCGGCCGGCCGGTCGCCGCCGTACGAGGGACCCCACTGCTCCGACACGGTGCTGACCTGCTTCCTTCGGGATCGGGACTCGCGCGCACCAGGCTGGTGCGCACCGACGTTCGTCAGGACCCGAACACCAGCAGGACGAGCTTGCCGATGCCGTAGTCCAGCGCGGAGACGAAGAGCATCATCACCACGACGAAGACGAGCACGACGCCGGTGTAGCTCAGCAGGTCGTGGCGGCTGGGCCACACGACCTTGCGCAGTTCCTCGATGACCTGGCGCAGGAACAGCAGCAGGCCGGTCCGCCTCTTGGCCTCGCCGGGTTCCGCCATGGCCTTCGTCGTCTGGCTCACCTCGGGCTGCCCCGCTCCTGTCGATGCTCGCCTTCTCGGACGTGCTCCGGCAGGGCCGGAACACGGGTGCTGCTCGCAGGGCAGGAGGGACTCGAACCCACAACCGCCGGTTTTGGAGACCGGTGCGCTACCAATTGCGCCACTGCCCTGAGCGGATCGGAACACCCCTCACGAGGCGCACTCCACCACAGCGGTACGGGGACCGCCGCGACCACCATAGGTGACGGGAGCCCCCACCGTCGAACCAGTCCCCCGGTGACCGTGCGCGGGGGGTGGAAGGATGACCTCCGTGTCCGCGCAGACGACCTCCCAGACCGCCGCCCGCACCGAGGCCCGACGCCGGGTGTCCGCCCGCGTCGCGGGCATCGCCGAGTCCGCCACCCTCGCGGTGGACGCCAAGGCGAAGGCGCTCAAGGCCGCCGGCCGTCCGGTCATCGGGTTCGGCGCGGGCGAGCCGGACTTCCCCACCCCGCAGGCCATCGTCGAGGCGGCCGTCGCGGCCTGCACCGACCCGGCCAACCACCGCTACACGCCCGCCGGCGGGCTGCCCGCCCTCAAGGAGGCGATCGCGGCCAAGACGCTGCGCGACTCCGGCTACGAGGTGTCCCCGGGCCAGGTCCTGGTGACCAACGGTGGCAAGCAGGCCGTCTACGAGGCGTTCGCCGCGATCCTGGACCCGGGCGACGAGCTGCTGCTGCCGGCGCCGTACTGGACGACGTACCCCGAGGCCGCGCGGCTGGCCGGCGGCGTGAGCGTCGAGGTGTTCGCCGGGATCGAGCAGGGCTACAAGGTGACCGTCGACCAGCTCGAGGCGGCCCGCACCCCGCGCACGAAGGCGCTGCTGTTCAACTCCCCGTCCAACCCGACCGGGGCGGTCTACTCCCCCGAGGAGGTCCGGGCGATCGGGCGGTGGGCCCTGGAGCACGGCGTGTGGGTCGTCACCGACGAGATCTACGAGCACCTCGTCTACGACGGGGTCCGCGCCGCGTCGATGCCCGTGGAGGTGCCCGAGCTGGCCGACACCTGCATCGTGCTCAACGGCGTCGCGAAGACGTACGCGATGACGGGCTGGCGGGTGGGCTGGATGATCGCCCCGGCCGACGTGGTCGAGGGGGCGGGCAACCTGCAGTCGCACCTGTCGTCCAACGTCGCCAACGTGTCCCAGCGCGCCGCGGTGCAGGCGCTGACGGGCGACCTGAGCGCCGTGGCGCAGATGCGCGAGGCGTTCGACCGCCGCCGCCGCACGATGGTGCAGATGCTCGACGCGATCGACGGGGTGGACTGCCCCCTGCCGCAGGGGGCCTTCTACGCCTACCCGAGCGTCCAGGGCCTCATCGGCAAGACGTTGCGCGGCAAGGAGATCACCTCCTCGGCCGCGCTGGCCGAGATCATCCTCACCGAGGCCGAGGTGGCCGTGGTCCCCGGCGAGGCCTTCGGCCCCAGCGGGTTCCTGCGCTTGTCGTACGCGCTGGCCGACGCCGACCTCGTCGCCGGCGTGGAGCGGATCCAGACCCTGCTGGCCGAGGTGCGCTGAGCCGCACCGCCACCGGCACCACCCGCGCCGGGCGTCCGGTCCCCGACACTGTGCGGGTGCCGACACCCCGCGAGCGCTGGTCGAGGAGCGCCTCCCCCGGCAGGACGTCCTGGTGGGTGCGCAGCATCCCGGGCTGGCACGCCGCCTTCGCGCTGTTCGTGCTCATCGCGGCCGCGGTCCTGCTCCTCGGGGCGGAACCGCGGCCGTGGACCGCGGCCGGCGCCCTGGCCGTCGTCGTGGTGGCCTACGTCGCGCTCGGCTCGCGGGGGGCCCGGCACCGCGACCGGCGGGCGCGGGCCTACCTCGCCGTGATGGTCGCGGGGTTCGCGGTGGTCTTCGCGAGCGCCCCCTCGCTGGACTTCCTGCTGTTCATCGCCTTCCCGCAGACGTGGTTCCTCACCGACTCCCGGCGCGAGGGCGCGCTGTGGACGGTCGCGGTCGCGCTGGCCGGTCTGGCAGGCATGACGCTGGGCCACGGCCCGGACGTGGCCACGGTGGACATCGCGGTCTCGATGCTCGTCAGCGTCGGGTTCACCTGCGCACTGGGCTTCTGGATCTCGCAGGTCGTCGCGCAGAGCGAGGAACGCGCCGCGCTCATCGAGGCCCTGGAGGACACCCGCGCGGAACTCGTCGCGGCGCACCACGAGGCAGGGGTCACCGCCGAGCGGACCCGGCTGGCCGCGGACATCCACGACACCCTCGCGCAGGGTTTCACCGGCATCGTCCTGCTGGCCCAGACCGCCGCCGCGTCGGCGCAGGACGCCCCGACCCGCCGGCAGCTCGAACTCATCGAGGAGGCGGCCCGGGCGGGGCTGGCCGAGGCCCGGACGCTGGTCGCCGCGATGACGCCCGTGGGGCTGGAGGGGGCGACGACGCTGGGCGAGGCGCTGCGCCGGGTGGCCGGGCGGGTCTCGCGCGAGAGCGGGGTGGAGGTGACCGTCGTGACCGACGGGGCCGAGGAGCTGCCGCGGGCGCAGCAGGTCGTCCTGCTGCGCGCGGCCCAGGAGGCGCTGGGGAACGTGCGCAAGCACGCGGGGGCGCGCAGCGCGCAGGTCGTGCTGGCCACGGCCGACGGCACGGCGAGTCTGGAGGTCGTCGACGACGGGGTGGGCATCAGCGCCTCGGACGTCGCCGAGCCGCAGGGGTACGGGCTGGCGGGCATGCGCCGGCGGGTGGAGGAGGCGGGCGGGGTGTTCGAGGTGGCCGGCTCGCCCGGTGGCGGCACGCGGTTGCGCATCGCGGTGCCCGCACCCGCCGTCGCACGGGGCGAGGCCGAGGCGTGACGCGCGTCCTGGTGGTCGACGACCACCCCGTGGTGCGCGGCGGGCTCGAGGGCCTGCTGGCGGCCGCCGGGGACCTGGAGGTCGTCGGCAGCGCCGGGGACGGCCGGGAGGCGCTCGAGCTGGTGTCCCGGCTGCTGCCCGACGTGGTGCTGATGGACCTGCGGATGCCCGTCATGGACGGCGCGACGGCCACCGAGCGGATCCGCCGCGAGCACCCGGACGTGCACGTGCTCGTCCTGACGACCTACGAGACCGACGCCGACATCGTCCGGGCCGTCGAGGCCGGCGCGACGGGCTACCTGCTCAAGGACACTCCCCTGGTGCAGCTGGCCGACGCCGTGCGGGCCGCCGCCCGGGGGGAGACGGTGCTGGCTCCGCCCGTGGCCGCCCGGCTGATGGCCCGGCTGCGCGCCCCCGCGCAGGAGGGGCTGACGCCGCGCGAGCTCGAGGTGCTGGCGGCGGTGTCGCGGGGGTCGACGAACGCCGAGATCGGGCGGGAGCTGTTCATCGGCGAGGCCACCGTCAAGACCCACCTGCTGCGGGTGTTCGCCAAGCTGGGCGTCGACGACCGGACGCACGCCGTCACGGTGGCCATCCAGCGCGGCCTGCTCCCCCCACCCGCCTGACCCCGTGCGGGGAGCGTGGAACCTGGAGTGCTGGCAGACTGACGGAGCGTGACGCGCTCGCTCGAAGGGCTGCCGAAGGCCCACCTGCACCTGCACTTCACCGGGTCGATGCGGCCCAGCACGCTGCTCGAGCTCGCGCAGCAGCACCGGATCCGCCTGCCGGCCACCCTCAGCTCGCAGGCGATGATCACGCTGTCGGCGGACGAGCGGGGCTGGTTCCGCTTCCAGCGGCTCTACGACGCGGCCCGGGCCTGCGTCCGCACCCCCGGGGACATGCGTCGCATCGTCCTGGAGGCCGCGGCCGACGACGCCGCCGAGGGCTCGCGCTGGCTGGAGCTGCAGGTCGACCCGACCTCCTACGCCGTGCACGTCGGGGGCCTCACGCCGGCCCTGGAGATCGTCCTGCAGGCCGCACGGGACGCGACGGCGCTGACGGGCACCGCGGTCGCCGTCGTCGTGGCGGCCAGCCGGATCCGGCACCCGCTGGACGCCCGCACGCTGGCTCGGCTCGCGGCCCGGTACGCCGGCGAGGGGGCGGGCACGGTCGTCGGGTTCGGGCTGTCCAACGACGAACGCCGTGGCGACACGGCCGAGTTCGCCGCGGCCTTCGACATCGCCCGCGCCGCGGGACTGGCCTGCGTTCCGCACTCGGGTGAGCTGCTCGGGCCGGGGCACGTCGAGCAGACCCTGCGCACGCTGCACCCCGACCGGCTCGGGCACGGGGTGCGCAGCGGGGAGGACCCCCGGGTGCTGGACCGGCTGGTCCGGCACGGGGTCGCCCTGGAGGTCTGCCCGACGAGCAACGTCTCGCTCGGCGTCTACCCCGACCTGAACCGCGTCCCGTTGCGGCAGCTGGTGTCCGCCGGGGCCACGGTGGCGCTCGGCGCCGACGACCCGCTGCTGTTCGGGCCCCGGCTGACGGCCCAGTACCGCAGTGCGCGGGAGGACCACGGGTTCGACGACGAGGCGCTGGCCGCGCTGGCGAAGTCCTCCGTCAGCGCCTCGCGGGCGCCGGCGGCGACGAAGCGGGACCTGCACGCGGCGATCGACGACTGGCTGCTGTCCGACACCGCGGAACCGGCCGCGCAAGCCCTCGCGATGTGATTGACTCAATGAGCTGACTCATTGACCCCACCGGGAGGCGCCGTGTCCGGTCCCGTCGCCGCGGCCCTGCCGCTGTCCGTGTTCCTGCTCGCCGCGCTGGTCGTCGCCGTCGTGGTGATCGCCCGCCGGGTGCCCTCGCACGAGCTCACCGCGCCCGTCGCCCGGGCCCGTCGGCGCGGCACGGTGCTCGGTGCCCTCGCGCTCGCGGTGGCCGCAGCGCTCACGGTCGTCGGCACCTCGCTGCCGCAGACGAGCCTGCCGCGCACCCAGCTCGTCGCGGTGGCCCCGCTGGTGGCCGCGGCCGTCCACGCCGCCGTGCTCCTCGTCGGGGAGCTGAGCTGGCCCCGCCCCGCCCAGCGGGTCCGGTCCGCTCGCCTGGCGGTGCGCAGCGTGCGACACCAGGCGGCGCCCGGGGCGGGCGTGCTCTTCCTGGTCGCGGGCGCGCTGACCCTGGCGACCTGCGCGGCCGGGACGCTGCTCGCCGACGACTCCGGCCGGGCCGTCTCCTGGTCGGACGGGACCGCGTCGTCGTCCGCCGGCCCGTTCCCGGGTGCGTACTACGCGGGCCCGGTCGCGCTGGCGGCGGTCGTGGCCGTGGCGCTGACGTCGGCCGTCCTGCTGCGGGTGCCGCACCGGCCCGCCGTGCCCGGTGCGGACGCGGCGACCGACGGTGCCCTGCGCCGCGCGGCGGCCCACCGGGCGCTGCGGGGGTGCACGGCGGGGCTGCTGGGCACCACGGCGGCGATGCTGGTCCTCGGCGGTACCGCGGCCGGCCGCCTGGACGGCGAGGCGAGCCCGGCCCCGGGCTCGAGCCGCTCGTTCGGCCCCGGCCCGCTCTGGAACGCCGTCGCCGACGGGGTGACGATCGCGGGCGCGGTCCTGCTCCTGGCCGCCCTGGCCGTCCTGCTCGTCCCCGCGCGGGGGCCGGCCCGTGCCTGAGCTGAGGGTCGTCGTGGACACCCGCTCCGCCGTCCCCGCCTACGAGCAGCTGCGCGAGCAGATCACCACGCTGGTCACGACGGGCGCGCTGCGCGAGGGCGACCGGCTGCCGGCGGCGCGTTCCCTGGCGGCCGACCTCGGCCTCGCGGTCGGCACGGTGCAGCGGGCCTACCGCGAGCTCGAGACCGCCGGAACCGTCACGTCCCGCCGCCGGACGGGCACCGTCGTCGCCGCCCAGGTCACCGTGGAGGAGGACGTGCGGTGGGCGGCGGAGGGTTTCGTGGAGCGGGCCCTGAGCTCGGGACTGTCCCCGGACCAGGCCCTCGACGTGGTCCGGGCGGCGCTCGCCAGCAACGCCCGGACGGAACACCCCGCGAGCGCCCGCCCGGCGACGGGCCACCCCCCTGCCCGGCCGGGAGACGTCAGAGGATGGCGCCCACGATGACGGGTTCGTTGACGAGCCGGACGCCGAACTCGCGCTCCACCCCGTCGGCCACGGTGCGGGCCAGGGCCAGCAGGTCGGTCGCCCGGGCGTTCCCGCGGTTGGTCAGGGCCAGCGTGTGCTTGGTGGACAGCGCGGCCGGGCCGGGGGCGCCGAAGCCCTTGCCGAAACCGGCGCGGTCGATGAGCCAGGCCGCCGACGTCTTGACCCGCCCGTCCGCGGCGGGGAACCGGGGCGCGTCGGTGGGCAGCCGGTCGGCCTCGGCGGGGGTCAGCACCGGGTTGGTGAAGAACGATCCCGCGCTCCAGGTGTCGTGGTCGCTGCGGTCGGCCGGGTCCCAGACCATGCCCTTGCCCGCGCGCAGGGCCAGCACCGCCTCGCGCACGTCGCGGGAGGGCACCAGGGTGCCCAGCTCGACGCCCAGGGTGCGGGCCAGCTCGGGGTAGGTGACCTCGGAGGCCGCCTGCCGCAGCGGGAACTGGAACGTCACGTCGAGCACCACGTAGCGGCTCTCGGCGTGCCCTCCCGCGAGCGCGACCCGGGTCTGCTTGAGCAGCGAGGTGCGGTAGCCGAAGCGCAGTTCGGCGGCGACGAACGTCTTCTGCCGCCGTTCGACGCGGTCCCAGGTGCGGACCGTCTGGACCGTCTGGGCGACCTCCTGGCCGTAGGCGCCCACGTTCTGCACAGGGGTCGCACCGACGCTGCCGGGGATGCCGGACAGTGCCTCGACACCGGCCCAGCCGCGGGTGACGGCCGTCTCGACGAAGTCGTCGAACCGGTGCCCGGCGGCGACCGTGACGATCCCGCCGCCGCAGGCGTCCTCGGAGGGGACGTCGAAGCCCTGGGTGGCGACGTGGACGACGGTCCCGTCGAACCCCTCGTCGGCGACCAGCAGGTTGGAGCCGCCCGCCACCAGCAGCAGTGGTTCCCCGGCGGCGTCGGCCGCCGAGACGGCCTCGACCAGCTCGGCCTCGGTGGTGGCGCGCACCAGGCGGCGGGCCGGGCCGCCGACGCGCAGGGTGGTGAGTTCAGCCAGATCCGTCACGAGGACACCTTGCCTCGTCCGAGTTCGACCCCGGCGTGGTGGGGCTTGGCCGCGCCCGAGACGACCAGTGCCAGGGCGGACAGCACGGCGGCCGCGGTGACCGCGTCGCGCACCCCGACGTGGTCGGCGAGGAAGCCCAGCAGCGGCGGGCCGGCCAGGAACGCGGCGTACCCGACCGAGGACACCACGCTCACCCGCACGGCCGCGTTGACCTCCTCGTCGGCGGCCGCGGTCATCCCGACCGGGAAGCCGAGGGCGGCGCCGGCGCCCCACAGCGCCGCGCCGACGACGGCCAGCGGCACCGCCGGGGAGAACACGAAGACGAGGACACCGGCGACGGCGAGGGCGGCGCAGATCCGCAGCACCCGCACCCGCGGCATCCGGGCCAGGACGACCGGGCCCAGCAGCCGGCCCACGGTCATCGCGGTGACGAAGACGGCGAACCCGGCGACGCCGACCTCGTGGGAGACGTCGTACCCGTCGACCAGCCCGACGGCCAGCCAGTCGTTGGCCGTGCCCTCGACGAAGGCCATGCCCAGGACCATGACGCCGATGAGCAGCGTCCGCGGTTCGCGCCAGGCCTGCCCCAGCGTGATCCCGCTGCGCGTCTCGCCCCCGACCGGGGCCGCGTCAGGCAGGAAGGACCGGACGACGACGGCGGCGCCGACGAACGCCAGCACGGCCGTGGCGCCCAGCTGGACCCAGGTGGGCAGGTCCGCGGCCAGCAGCAGGACGCCGACACCGGCGGCCAGGACGGTGCCGAAGCTGTACCCGGCGTGGAAGCGGGACATGATCGCCCGGTCCAGCCGCCGCTCGACGACGGTCCCCTCGACGTTCATGGCGACGTCCCAGCTCGCCACCCCCACCCCCTGCAGGAACAGGCCGGCCGCCGCCAGCGGGACGCTGTGCAGCCCGTCGACGGCCAGGGCCACCACCGACATGCCGACGGCGGTGGTCGTGGCGCCGGCCATCACCGTGCGGGCCCGGCCGATGCGCAGCACGACGGCCCCGGCCAGCGGCATGGCCAGGACGGAGCCGACGGACAGCGCGAGCAGCAGCAGGCTCAGGCGGCCGGGGGTGAGGTCGAGGCCGTCGCGCACCGAGGGGATGCGCGAGACCCAGGAGGAGAAGGCGAACCCGTTGAGCACGAAGGCCGCGTAGACGGCCGTCCTCGCGCGCAGCGCCGCGGGTGAGGCGTGGCTCACCGGCGGCTCACCGGTCGGTCACGGAAGGCGGACGACCGCGCGGGCGCGGGTGAGGACCTTGGCGCCGCCGCTGGTGACGGTCAGGTCGACCTCGACGGTGCGGGCCTCGGCGTCGCGGGAGGCGACCGTGCCGCTCACGTCGACGACGGCGGGCGTGTCGGCGGCGACGACGACGGGAGCGGTGAACTTCGTGCCGTAGGACACGACGGCGCCCGGGTTCCCGGCCCAGTCGGCGACGACGGTGCCGGCCAGGCCCATGGTCAGCATCCCGTGGGCGATGACGTCCGGGAGGCCGACGGCCTTGGCGGTCGCCTCGTCGAGGTGGATGGGGTTGCGGTCGCCCGAGGCCTCGGCGTAGGCGCGCAGGTCCTCGCGGGACAGCTCGTAGTGCGCGGCCGGCAGCTCGTGGCCGACCTCGACGTCGTCGAAGTTCACGCGGCGTCCTCCGGGGCGCGCACGACGAGCATCGACGTGACCGTCGTCACCGGGGTGCCGTCGGCGAGGGTGAGTTCGGTGCGGGTGGTGACCATGGCGTTGCCGCGCACGACGCGGACGCGGTCGACGTGGACCTCCGCGGCGAGCTCGTCGCCGGCGACGATCGGGCGGTGGTGGACGAACTGCTCCTCGCCGTGCACCACCCGGGAGAAGTCGATGCCCGCGGCCGGGTCGGCGACGAACTGCGCCTCGGCGGTCTGGGCGAGCGTCACCGCGAACGTCGGCGGCGCGACGACGTCGGTGAAGCCGGCCGCGCGGGCCGCCTCGACGTCGTGGTGCACGGGGTGGACCGCCCGCACGGCCCGGGCGAAGGCCCGGACCGCGTCGGCGGTCACGCTGGTCGTCCCGGTGGCCGGGTAGACGCGTCCGGTGAAGGACTCGTCGACGCTGACGGTCGTCACAGCGGTGCGTGCTCCCGGATCGAGGAGAGGGTCAGCGGGTCTCGCGGTGCGTGGTCTTCTTGCCGCAACGCGGGCAGAACTTCGCCAGGTCGAGACGGTCGGGGTCGTTCCGACGGTTCTTCTTGGTGATGTAGTTCCGCTCCTTGCACTCGGTGCAAGCCATCGTGATCTTCGGGCGGACGTCGGTGGTCTTGGCCACGGCGGGTGCCTCTTCCTCAGTTTCGTGGGACTGCGGGCGGTGCAAGCGCCGCCGATCTCCCCCAAGGGTACGCGACGAGCGCGGTGCGCCCGAACGCGCGACGAGCGGCCACCCTGAGGGGGACCGCTCGGAACGAGTCGTGCGCTGTAGCGAGGGCCGGACTTGAACCGGCGACACAGCGATTATGAGCCGCTTGCTCTACCAACTGAGCTACCCCGCCGCGTCCGGCGGGAGCCGCCGGCTGCGAGCCCCGATCGAGGATTGAACTCGAGACCTCTTCCTTACCAAGGAAGTGCTCTACCACTGAGCTATCGGGGCGAAACCACTTGCTGTGCCGCGTGCACGGCCGGTGACGACCTTACACGCCGCGACCCGGTGCCGTGACCGGCACCGGGCCGCGACTCGCGACGTGGCGGGTGATGGATTCGAACCAACGTAGGCAATGCCGGCGGATTTACAATCCGCTCCCTTTGGCCGCTCGGGCAACCCGCCAGTGCCACCAGCGCGCTGGCGACAGTGAGACCATAGCAAGCCCGAGGCGGTGCTCGGAAACCGAGCACCCGCAGACGCCCGACGCACTCACCAGGAGGACCCCCGCGTGGCCAGCGACTCGTCGTTCGACGTCGTCAGCAAGGTGGACCGGCAGGAGGTCGACAACGCCCTCAACCAGGCGGCCAAGGAGATCTCGCAGCGCTACGACTTCAAGGGCGTCGGCGCCGACGTCCGCTGGAGCGGCGAGAGCATCGTCATGGTCGCCAACTCCGAGGACCGCGTGAACGCCGTCCTGGACGTCCTGCAGACCAAGCTCATCAAGCGCGGGGTCTCCCTGAAGGCCCTGGACACCTCCGAGCCGGCGCAGTCGGGCAAGGAGTACCGGATCACCGCCACGCTCAAGGAGGGCCTGGCCCAGGACGTCGCGAAGAAGATCGGCAAGATCATCCGCGACGAGGGCCCCAAGGGCGTCAAGACGCAGGTGACGGGCGAGGAGATGCGCGTCAGCTCCAAGAGCCGCGACGACCTGCAGGACGTCATCGCGCTGCTCAAGGGCGCCGACCTCGACGTCGCCCTGCAGTTCGTGAACTACCGCTGATCCCCCGGCAGAGCGCGTGAACCCCTTGCGCCGCAGAGCACTGCTGAGCCTGGCCCTGAGCGGTGGCGCGCTGGCCGCGTGCACCTCCTCCGAGCCCGAGCCGACGCCGACGACCTCGTCGGAGTCCCCCACCCCGACGCAGACGCCCACCGCCACGGGCACCCCGGACGCGAGCACGGACCCCTCGTTCGTGCCGGAGGGACTGGAGGCCTCCCAGCGGACCGAGTTCCGCTACGGCGACCACTACCGCCAGGTCAGCGACCTGTGGCTGCCGGCGGACGGGCACCGCGACGCGGTCGTCGTCCTCGTGCACGGCGGCGGCTGGGACGCCACGACCGACCGGCGCAACGTCAACGACCTCGTGGCCGCCCTGGTGGGTCAGGGGTGGCCGGTGCTGAGCGCCGACTACCGCGGCAACGGTGACGGCGGCGGGTGGACCGGCACGTTCACCGACACCGCCACGGCCGTCGACATGGCCGCCGAGGCGGCCGACCGGTACTCGCTGCCCACCGACCGGGTCTGCTTCGTCGGGCACTCCGCCGGCGGTCACCTGGCGATGTGGGCGGCCGCCCGGGGATCGCTGGGCGCCGGTGAGCCCGGTGCGGACCCGCGCGTCGTGCCGGCGTTCGCGGCCTCGATGTCCGGTGTGCTGCACCCGACCCCGCTCGGCTTCGGGGCGGACGTCAACGTGCAGACGCTGTTCGGCGGGACGCCCGACGAGGTGGGCGACCGCTACACGATCGGCGATCCGGTCCGCCGGGTGCCGTACGGGTTCCCGCTGTTCGTCTCGCACGGCACGGGCGACCTGACGGTCCCCCACTCCCAGTCCGAGGCGTTCGCCGGAGCGGCCACGGCCGCCGGGGACACCGTCGAGCTGCACCTGCTCGACGGCGTGTCCCACGAGGACCCGCTGGACCCCGGCGGGCAGTCGTTCCCGCTGTTCACGGCCTGGCTGGAGTCGAACCTCGGGTAGCGGGTCAGCGGCGGTAGCCGGCCAGGGACTCCAGGCGGGCGATCCGCTCGGCCATGGGCGGGTGGGTGGAGAACAGCTTCGCCACCCCCTGCCCGCGGAACGGGTTGGCGATCATCATGTGGCTGGAGTTGACCAGCTCGCGCTCGGGCGGCAGGGGCAGCTGCCGGGTGCCCAGCTCCAGCTTGCGCAGGGCCGAGGCCAGCGCCAGCGGGTCGCCGGTGAGCCTGGCGCCGTCCTCGTCCGCGTCGTACTCGCGGGTGCGGCTGATGGCCAGCTGGATGACCGTCGCGGCCAGCGGCGCCATGAGCGAGAGCAGCAGCATGGCCAGCGGGTTGGGCCGGTCCTCGTCGCGGCCGCCGCCGAGCATCGAGCCGAAGAACATCCCGAACTGGGCGATCGAGGTGATGACGCCCGCGAGGGCCCCGGCGACCGAGCTGGTGAGGATGTCCCGGTTGTAGACGTGCATGAGCTCGTGGCCCAGGACGCCGCGCAGCTCACGCTCGTCGAGCACCTGCAGGATGCCCTCGGTGCAGCAGACCGCCGCGTTCTCGGGGTTGCGGCCGGTGGCGAAGGCGTTGGGGGCCATGGTGGGCGAGACGTACAACCGCGGCATGGGCTGGTGGGCCCGCGTCGACAGCTCCCGCACGATCCGGTACATCCCGGGCTGCTCGGCCTCGGACACGGGACGGGCGCGCATGGCCTTCAGCGCGAGCGTCGCGGAGTTCCAGTAGCCGTAGGCCGAGGTGGCCAGGCCGATGACGACGAAGACGACGAGGATGACCGGCTGCCGGAAGGAGGCGGCCAGCAGGCCGCCGAGGACCAGCAGGACCGCCCAGATCGCACCGAAGAGCGCGGCGGTCTTCAGCCCGTTGTGGTGGCGGTGCATCCGGTCCTCTCCCCCTGCTGCAGAACCCTCTCGCAGCCAGCAACGTCTCCGGCGGCGCGGGCGTTCCGTCAGCGGGTCCCGTCGGCGCCGCGGTCCGGCGCCGCGGTCCGGCGCCGCGGTCCGGCGCCGCTCGACGCCGACGGGGCTGACGGCACGCGGGCAGGACAGGTCCGCGACGGTTGCGTCACGCGCATGAACTGTGAGTGACTTCGCTGGAGGCGTCGCGTGATCCGGCGCGTGGACGCGAGGACGGGGGTGGGCGGTGGGCGCCGGCACCGACCGCAGAGCCGGAACACCGCTGGCCGGGACGCTGCTCGGGCTCGCCAGCGCTCTGGCGGCCACCGACAGCGTCGAGGACGTGGCCCTGGCCGTGCGCGACGTCCTGCGCAAGGACCTGGACGCCACCTACACGGCGGTCTCGCTGATCGACGGGCCGTGGCTGGTGACCCCGGCCCTGGGTCAGCTCGACGACGACACCGAGCAGCGCTGGCTGCGCCTGCCGCTGGACGCGGACTCCCCCGCGCACCGGGTCTCGCGCTCGGGCCGCCCGCTGGTCTTCGAGGACCTGCACCGGCTGGTCGCGATGTTCCCGCAGACGCGCGACGACATGACGCGCAACGGGTTGCGCTCGGGTGTCGTGCTGCCGCTGCTCATCTCCGGCGGGTTCCGGATCGGGGCGCTGACCCTGGCCTGGGACCGGGACCGGGCCCTGACCGAGGACGAGGGCGTGCTCGTGACCGCCGTGGCCGACGCGACCGCGCAGGCGGCCCGCCGGGCGCAGCTGTACCGCGAGCGCCGGGACGTGGCGCACACGTTGCAGGCCGCGATGCTGCCCGAGCTGCCCGCCCTGCCCGGGTTGGAGGTGGCCAGCCGCTACCTGCCGTGGTCGACGACGGACGAGCAGGTCGGCGGTGACTGGTACGACGCCATCTCGCTGCCCGACGACGGCGTCCTGCTGGTGATCGGCGACGTCGCCGGGCACGACATCGAGGCCGCGGCCCGGATGGGCCGGGTGCGCTCGATGTTCCGGGCCCTGGCCGTGGACCACCCCGACGAGGACCCCGCGGCGCTGGTCAGCCGGCTCGACCACGTCCTGGACACCCTGGGTGATGCGACGCTGGCCACGATGGTCGTCGTGCGGCTGGACCCGCCGGGCTCGCCGCGGATGCTGCGCTGGACGACCGCCGGTCACCCACCGCCCCTGCTCGTCGACGCGACCGGCCGCAGCACCGTGCTCGCGGAGGAGCCGGACCTGCCCCTGGGGGTGGCCCCGCGCCGGGCCCGGCACGACCACCAGCGCGACTGGCCCACCGGTGGGACGCTGGTCCTCTACACCGACGGGCTGGTCGAGCGTCGCGGCCGCGACGTGGGGGACGGGATCCGGATCCTGCGCGCCGGGCTGGAGCGCACCCACGCCGGACCGCTGCAGACGGTGCTGGGGGAACTGGTCACCGAGCACGTCGCGAACAGCGAGGACGACTGCGCCGTCCTCGCCGTCCGGGAGTCGACGTCGCGGTCGGCAGCGGTCACGAGCGGTTGCGACCGGGGGCACACGCACGTCGCGGGGAGCCGGACGGTGCACCCGTCCTGACTCCCCGCGACAGCGCTGCCGGCGCTCACCCGTCACCGCCGGTCAGGGCAGGCGGAAGCCTCCGACGAGCTCGTTGAGCTCGGTCGCGGCGCGGGAGACCTCACCGGCGGTGCCGGCGGTGTGCGTCGCGCCGGAGGTCGTCTGGTCGGCCGCGGCCGCGATCCCGGAGATGTTCGAGGAGATCTCCTGCGCGCCGGTGGAGGCCTCGGTCACGTTGCGGACCATCTCGCTCGTGGTCGCGGACTGCTCCTCCACGGCGGCGGCGATGGCGGCCTGCAGACCGTCGATGCGGGCGATGACCTCGGTGATCTCGCTGATCGCCCCCGCCGCGGCGGCGGCGTCGGCCTGGGTGGAACCGACCTTGGCCACGATCTCCTCCGTGGCCCGTGCGGTCTGCTGGGCCAGTTCCTTGACTTCCCCGGCCACCACGGCGAAGCCCTTGCCCATCTCCCCCGCCCGGGCGGCCTCGATGGTGGCGTTGAGGGCCAGGAGGTTGGTCTGCTCGGCGATGGAGGTGATGAGCTTGACGACTTCGCCGATCTCGCGGGAGGAGGCGGAGAGGCGAGAAAGCGTGTCGCCGGCGGCGGTGGCCGCGGTGACGGCGGAAGCGGCGGTGGCGGAGGCCTCGGCGGTGGAGGTCGCGATCTCGCGGATGGCCGAGGTCATCTCGTCCCCGGCGGCGGCGACGGTGCCGATGTTGGCGGAGATCTCCTCGGTCGCCGCCGAGACGACCTGGGCCTGGGTGGAGGCCTCCTCCGCGCCGGAGGACAGCTGGGTGGCCACCGTGGTCAGCTCCTCGGAGGAGGCGGCCAGGACGCCGGCGTTGGCGACGATGCGGCGCATCGTCTCGGTGAGCCGGTCCATGGTCACGTCGAGGGCGGCGGCGAGGCGGCCGACCTCGTCCTGGGTGCTGATCCCCACGCGCTGGTCCAGGCGGCCGGAGGCCAGGCCCTCGACGACGGTGAGGGTGCGGGCCAGCGGGCCAGCGATCCCGCGGGCCACGGCCACCGCGACGACGACGGCGATCACGAAGGCGAGGCCACCGATCACCAGCAGCACGACGACGGCCGCGTGGTAGTCGCTGCCGCCCTGGGTGGTCATGGCCGTGCCCGCTCGGGCCTCGGCGTCGCGGAGCACGCCCAGCTGCGCGGTGATCTCCTGGGCGATCGGTGCCGTCGTGCTGTCGCGTTCGGCCACGTAGGCCTCGATGTCCTTGTTCGTCGCCGCGGTGACGAGAACCTCGCGGGAGGTGCGGTACTGCTGCATCAGGTCTTCGAGCGCAGCGCGGTCCTCGGCGGAGGCGGAGGGGGAGGTGGCCAGGTAGGCCTTCCAGGCTTCGTCGAAGACCCCGTCGTGCGTGGTCATGGTGTCCAGCTGCTCAGCCGTCTGCTCGGGCGTGGAGGGCAGCGCGGCGCTGGTGATGTCCAGGCGCAGCTGCAGGAAGGTGGCCCGGACGTCACCCAGGGTCTGCACCGAAGCCATTCCTCTGGAGGACAGGGTCTGCAGGTTGGCCTGGGAGCTGCCCAGGCGGTTGATGCTGAGGCCGACGATGACCGCCAGCAGGAGGCAGACGACGCCGAAGCCGGCGAACAACTTGGGAGCGACGTTCAGATCGCGCAGTCGGGTGAGCACACGACGTGGATCGGCAGATGATCTAGAAGACTGAAACGCCCCCTCCCCGGACGCCGGGAAGGGGGCGCGCTCGCGGAACGGTCAGCCGCGACGCTTGCGCAGTTCGGCCGCGAGCGCGGGCAGCACCTCGGTGAGGTCCCCGACGACGCCGTAGTCGGCGAACTCGAAGATCGGGGCGTCGGGGTCGTTGTTGATCGCCACGACGGTGGCCGAGGCCGCCATGCCGCCCTTGTGGTGGACCGCACCGGAGACGCCGGCGCCGATGTACAGGCGCGGTGAGATGGTCACGCCGGTCTGCCCGACCTGGGCCTCGTGCCCGATCCAGCCCTCGTCGGTGGCGACGCGGGTGGCGCCGACGGCGCCACCGAGGACGTCGGCGAGCTCCTCGACGCCGGAGAAGTCCCCCTCGACGCCGCGGCCGCCGACGACGACGACCTCGGCCTCGGCCAGGGCCGGGCGCTCGGAGGTGGGGCGCGGCTGCCGGGAGACGACCGTCACGGCGCGGGCGGCGGCCGAGGCGGCGACGGTGTGCTCCACGACCTCGACCTGCGCGGCGACGGCGAGCGGGGCGGCCTGCACGGCGTGCGGGGCGAGCCCGACGATCGCGAGCCGGCCCGTCACGGCGCAGGCGGTGTCCCAGGTCCCGGCCAGGACCGTCTTGCGGGCGACCCAGCGACCGTCCTGCGCGGCGACGCCCGAGGCGCCGGTGACGACCCCGCCGCCGGTGCGCACGGCCAGGCGGGCCGCGACCTCCTTGCCCTCGAACGTGGAGGGCACCAGCAGCAGCGAGACGTCGCCGACCGCGGTGAGGACGGTCTGCAGGCCGTCGACCAGCGAGGCCGTGAGCTGCTCGTCGGCACCGTCGACGCGCACGTGGTGCAGGCTCGTCGCGCCGTGGGCGGCGATCACCTCCGTCTGCGGGTCGGCGCCGATCCACACCGCGTGCACGGGCCGCCCCAGCTCGCGCGCGAGCGTGAGCTGCTCCAGCGCCGTCGGGCGGGCCAGGCCACCGGCGTGGTCGACCAGGACCGCCACCGAACCGTCGGTGCTCATCAGAAACCCTTCTGCGCCAGGTAGTCGGCCAGGGCCGGGACCGTTTCGGCGTCACCGGTCACCAGGACCCGGTCGGGCCGTTCGGGACGCTCGGCGGCCAGGACCACGCGGGTGGTCGACCCGTCGGCGCCGACGGTGGCGGGGTCGACGCCGACGTCGGCCAGCGTCCACGTCGCCACGGGGTGCTTGCGGGCCGCCATGATCCCCTTGAAGTTCGGGAAGCGGGCCCGGAAGGCCTGGTCGGTCACGGACAGGACGGCCGGGGCGGGCGCGGTGAGCACCTCGACGTCGGTGGACGTCTCGCGCCGCACGGTCACGGTCCCGTCGGTGAGGGTGATCTGGTCGGCCAGCGTCAGCTGCGGCCAGCCGAGCAGCTCGGCCAGCGCGGCCGGCACCAGCGACGTCAGCCCGTCCAGGCCGGCCATCCCGGCGACCACGAGGTCGACGGGCTGCTCGGCGTGCAGCCTGGTGATCGCCGCGGCCAGGACACGCGCGGTGGCCAGGGCGTCCGATCCGGCCACGGCCTCGTCGGTGACGTGCACCGCACTCGAGGCGCCCATGGCGACCCCGCGGCGCAGGGCCTCCACCGCGGCGGCCGGACCGACCGTCAGCACCGTGACGTCGTGGCCCTCCCCGGGGAAGCCTGCGGCCTCGGCCGTGCGCAGCCCGGCCTCCAGCGCGTCCTCGTCGAGCTCGTTGAGGGTGTCGTCGTCCCCGCCGCGCACCAGCCGGCCGTCGTCACCGATCGACCGGGGGGACTGCAGGTCGGGGACGTGCTTGACGCAGACGACGACGCGCACGTCAGGCGATCCCGCGGGAGGCCTTGATCATGTCCTCACGGGACACGACCTTGACGCGCTCACGGCCGTGCGGCTCGCCCAGGGCCCGCTCGAAGGCGTCCAGCGACTCCCAGTCGGTCCACGTCAGGACGTCGACGCCCTTGGCCTGCAGGAAGTCCAGGATCGCCTGCGGGTCCGGCTGCTGCGCGCGGGTGAACCCGGCGGCGTCGGAGACGAGGTGCTTGACCGTCTCGGAGGCGTCGGACTTGGTGTGGCCGATGAGGCCGACGGGGCCGCGCTTGATCCAGCCCGTGCAGTACACGCCGGGCACCGTCTCGCCCTCGGGGGCCAGGACGCGGCCCTCGTGGTTGGAGATGACCCCGGCGAGCTCGTCGAAGGGGATCCCCGGCAGCGGGGAGCCGAAGTACCCCACGGCGCGGTAGACCGCCTGCACGTCCCACTCGTGGAAGTCGCCGGTGCCCTCCACCGAGGTGTCCCCCGTGAGGCGGGTGCGCTCGGTCCTCAGGCCCGAGACGTGCCCGTCGGTGGTGAGGATCTCGACCGGCGCGTGCAGGAAGTGCAGGTGGATGCGGCGCGAGGCCGTCGACTCCCCCTCCTTCAGCGTCCAGTCGGTGAGGGTCTTCACGACCTGCTTGGTCTGGTTGGACTTCGCGATGGCCGCCTCGGAGCCCTCGTCGAACTCGAAGTCCTCCGGGTCGACGAGGACGTCGACGTCCGGGACGTGGCCGAGCTCGCGCAGCTCCAGCGGCGAGAACTTCGCCTGCGCCGGGCCCCGGCGGGCGAAGACGTGCACGTCCTTGACCTTGGAGGCCTTCAGCCCCTCGTAGACGTTGGCCGGGATCTCCGTGGGGAGCATGTCGTCGGCGTGCTTGGCCAGGACCCGCGCCACGTCCAGCGCGACGTTGCCGGCGCCCAGGACGGCGACGGTCTCGGCCTCCAGCGGCCACTCGCGCGGGTAGTCCGGGTGACCGTCGTACCAGGACACGAAGTCGGCCGCGCCGTAGCTCTCCGGGGCGTCGACACCCGGGATGGCCAGCGCGGCGTCCTTGATGGAGCCGGTGGAGAAGACGACGGCGTCGTAGTGGCGCTGCAGGTCCTCCAGCGTGACGTCGGTGCCGAAGTCGACGTTCGTCAGCAGCCGGATGTCACCCCGGCCGAGCACCTTCTGCAGCGCCACGATGATCTGCTTGATGCGCGGGTGGTCGGGGGCCACGCCGTAGCGGACCAGCCCGAAGGGCGCGGGCAGCCGCTCGAAGAGGTCGATGCCGACCCCGTCGAAGCCGGTCTGCGACAGGTCGGCCTTGGAGAGGATGTCCGAGGCGTAGATCCCTGCCGGTCCCGCTCCCACGATGGCGACGCGCAGCGGACGGTTCGAATCGGTCACAGCTCTCGGTGTCCTTGTCCCTCGACTGGTGGAAGATCTTCGACTGTCGCAGTTCCGTAGGCAAGCCTAACGCCGTGGGAGCGTCGGCCTGACGTCACGATGACCTCTGTGGACGAACGACCCCCCGCGCACACGCAGTCTGCTCGTCATCCTCACAACGGGGGGCGCAGTGCGCGCACCGGAGTCCTGGCCGGACTCGCCTGCTACGGGTTGTGGGGCCTGTTCCCCTTCTACTTCCACGTCCTGCGCTCGGCCGGTGCGCTGGAGCTGCTGGCCTGGCGGGTGGTCTGGTCCCTGGTGCTGTCGGTGCTGCTGGTGAGCGTGCTGCGGCGCTGGTCACGGGTGCTGGCCGTGCTGCGCTCCCCGGCCCAGCGGGGGCTGCTGGCGCTGGCCGCCGTCGCGATCGCCGCCAACTGGGGCGTGTACGGCCTGGCCGTGGTGACCGGCAACGTCCTGGAGGCCTCGCTGGGGTACTTCGTCAACCCGCTGCTGACCGTCCTGCTGGGGGTGCTGGTGCTGCGCGAACGGTTGCGGCGCAGCCAGTGGGTGGCCGTCGGGATCGGGCTGGCCGCCGTCGTCGTCATCACCGTCGACCTGGGCCGGCTGCCCTGGATGGCGCTGACGCTGGCCGTCTCCTTCGGCAGCTACGGCCTGCTGAAGAACCAGCTGGCCCGCCGCGGCGCCGGGGTCGACCCCCTGACCGGGCTCACGGTCGAGACGGGGGTGCTCGCGGCGCCGGCCGCCGTCGCGCTGGTCGTCCTGGGCCTCTCGGGCAGCCTCACCTTCACGACCGAGGGCCCGCTGCACACGACGCTGCTGGTGCTGGCCGGCCCCACGACGCTGGTCCCGCTCGTGCTGTTCGCCGTCGCCGCCGGCCGGGTGCCGCTGAGCGTCATCGGAATGCTGCAGTACGTCACCCCCGTGCTGCAGTTCGGCGCCGCCCTGGCGCTCGGGGAGTCCATGCCGGCCTCCCGCTGGATCGGCTTCGGGCTCGTCTGGCTGGCGCTGGCGGTCCTCACCGCCGACGCGCTGCGGGCGCAACGCCGTCGGGTGGTCCTCGAACCCGCCTAGGACACTGCCCGAACTCGGCGCAGAACTGACCGCCGGGCCGGGCCGCGGCGGGTCCGCAGCACACTGGTGAGGGTGCTGCCACCGCTCCTGGCCGGCCGGGCGCGCCGGAACCGCACACGTCGTCTCGGTGCCGCCGTCGTCACCGTCCTGGGGGTCGTCGGGATCCTGTCGTCGATCACCCCGCCGCTGCGCGAGCGGTTCGCCCCGCTGCTGGACGTCCTGCCGCTGGCGGTGCCGCTGGGGGCCGGGACCGTGCTGGTGCCCGTCTCGATCGCGCTGCTGCTGCTGGCCCGCGGACTGCGCCGCGGGCAGCGGCCGGCGTGGGCGCTGACGATCGCGCTGCTGGCCACGTCCGCGGTGCTGCACCTGCTCAAGGGCATCGACGTCGAGGAGGCCCTGCTCGACGTGGTGGCCCTGGTGTGGCTGGCGGTCAACGCCCGCGCGTTCCCGGTCCTGCCCTCGGCGGCGCGGACCCGCCGGGCCGGTTGGGTCCTGGGCGCGGGGGCCGGCCTCGTCCTGGTCGTCTCGGCCGCGCTGGTCGTCGCCGTCGGGGAGGAACGGCACCCCGAGGAGACCACCGAGGCCGTCGTCGAACGGCTCGTGGGAGACGAGCGCCTGCCCCTGCCCAAGCTGCGCGGCGACCCCGGGCACGTGGTCCTGCCGCTGCTGAACCCCGCGCTGCTCGCGCTGGGGCTGACGCTGCTCGTCGTGCTGGGCTGGGTGCTGTTCAGCCCCCGTCGGCCGACGGTGCTGACCGAGCAGGCGCGGCGGGTGCAGCGCGAACGCGCCCGGGCCGTGGTGGCCCGCTTCGGCGGCGACACCCTGGACTACTTCGCCCTGCGCGACGACAAGGACTTCTTCTTCGCCGACTACCCCGAGGGCGGGGGCGTCGTCGCGCACAGCGTCCGGGGCGGGGTGTGCCTGGTCTCCCCCGACCCCGTGGGGCCACCGGAACGGCGCGCGGAACTGCTGACCGACTTCCTCGACCACGTCGAACACCACGGCTGGTCCGTGGCCGTCGTCGGTGCCCGCGCGCAGTGGCTGCCGTTCTACGAGGCGGTCGGGTTGCGTCCGGTCTACCTCGGCGACGAGGCCGTCCTGGACTGCACGACGTTCTCCCTCAAGGGTTCGCACGTGAAGAGCCTGCGCGGGGCGGTCAACCGCGTGGCCAAGGCCGGGATCACCGTCACCTTCCACGACCCCGCGACCCTGCCCGCCGACGTCGCCGCGCAGCTGCTCGCCATCTCCGGGGAGTCGCGCGTGGGTGAGGCCGAACGCGGGTACTCCATGACGCTGTCGCGGTTGTTCGACCCGGCCGACACCGGGCTGCTGCTGTCGGTGGCCCGGTTCGCCGACGGCCGTCCCGCGGGGTTCGTCCAGTGGATCCCCGCGGCCGACGTGCAGGGTTTCTCCCTGGACGTCATGCGCCGCTCCACCGCCGACGACGTCCCGAACGGGATCACCGACGCGCTCATCGTGGCGACCGCGCAGCACCTGGCGGAGAACGGGATGCGCGGGCTCGGGCTCAACTTCGCCGTGCTGCGCGAGGTCGTCGCCGGTGAGCGGGAGGGCGCCGTCGCCGACCTGGGCCGGCGTGCCCTGCACGCCCTGTCGGGCAGCGCCCAGATCGAGTCGCTGTGGAAGTTCAACGCCAAGTACGACCCGCAGTGGCGGCCGCGGTACGTGGTGCTGGACTCCGTCGAGTTCGCCGCGACGCAGGGGTTCACCATCGCCGACGCCGAGGGGGTCGCCGAACTCCCCGTCGTCGGACGGTTCCTGGGGCGGTGAGCCCCGGTGAGCCTGGCGCTGGTGGCCGCCGTCCTGGCGGCGTTCGGGTACGCCGCCGGTTCGGTGCTGCAGTCCGTCGGCGTGCGCGGCGGATCCGGTGCCGCCGCCCTGGCCCGCTCCCCGCTGTACCTGGCCGGCCTGGGCTGCGACGGGGCCGCCTGGTTGCTCTCGCTCGTCGCGCTGCGCCGGTTGCCGACGTTCGCGGTGCAGTCGCTGCTGGCCGGATCGCTGGCGCTGACCGTGCTGCTCGCGCGGGTGTTCCTGGGTTCCCGGCTGCGCCGGCGCGACACCGTCGCGGTGCTGCTGCTCGTCGCGGCGCTGACCGTCGTCGGCGGGGCGGGGACCGAGCAACCCTCCCCCCGGGTGCCGCGGGCGGTGGAGCTGGGGCTGTGCGCGGCGGCGGTGGCGGTGTCGTGCGCGGTGCTCGGGCTGCGGCGCGGCGGATCGGCGGTGCAGGCCGTGCTGGCCGGGCTGGGCTACTCGGTGGCGGCGCTGGGCGCGCGGGCCGTGTTCGTCCCCGACGTCTGGTGGCACGTCGTCGGCGAACCCGTCGCCTGGGCCGTTCTCGTCGGCGGGATCGCCGGGACCCTCGGCTACGCCGCCGCGCTGGAACGGGGTCCGGTGGGACCGGCGACGGCGTTGCTGTGGTCGGTGGAGGTCGTCGTCCCGGCCGTGGCCGGTTTCGCGGTGCTCGGCGACACCGTCCGGGCCGGGTGGTGGCCGGCGACGGTGGTGGCGCTCGTCGTCGTGGTGGGGTGCTCGGCCGCACTGGCCGACGCGCAACCGGCCGGACCGTGAGCGCCGACCTCCCTGCGGACACGCCGCTTCGAGGAGGGTCGACCCGGGCGCCGACGAGCGGCGCCAGCAGGAGGTCGGCGTTCGCGACCGCGGCCCCGACGGCCGGTCCGGTCCGCGGCACCGGCGCAGCACGCACCCCGGCGCGGGCCGGTGGTCGACCTCGCGGACGCCGCGGTGACAGGGGCTCGCCGGGAGGGGCCGGCTGCGGCAGAGTGAGCCGCATGGACCTGCCGGTGAACCCTCCCGTCGAGCCGATGCTGGCCAGGACGGCCGGGGCCGTCCCCGCGCAGCCCGACGGTGAGCCGGCCTGGCTCTACGAACCCAAGTGGGACGGTTTCCGGTGCATCGTCTTCCGCGACGGCGACGAGGTCGTGCTCGGCTCGCGCAACACCAGACCGCTGACCCGGTACTTCCCCGAGGTCGTGGCCGCGGTGCTGGCGGAGTTGCCCGAGCGGTGCGTCGTGGACGGGGAGTTGTTCGTGGCCCGTCCCGGCGCCGGCCGGCTGGCGTGGGAACTGCTGTCCCAGCGCATCCACCCCGCGCAGAGCCGGATCGGCAAGCTGTCGGTGGAGACGCCGGCGCAGTTCGTGGCCTTCGACCTGCTGGCGCTCGGCGACGACGACCTCACCTCCCGCCCGGCCGGGGAACGCCGGGAACTCCTCGTGGAGGCGCTCGCGGGTTGCGGTCCCGTGGTGCACGTGACGGCGGCGACGTACGACAGCGCCCTGGCCACCGAGTGGTTCACCACCTTCGAGGGGGCGGGTCTGGACGGGGTGGTGGCCAAACCGCTCGCCGAGCCGTACGTGCAGGGCGAGCGCGTCATGACGAAGGTGAAGCACCGGCGGACCGCCGACTGCGTCGTCATCGGCTACCGGCTGCACAAGAGCGTCCCGGGGATCGGGTCGATGCTGCTGGGGCTGCACACCGACGACGGCGTGGCCTCCGTCGGCGGGGCCGCGGCCTTCACCCGGGAACGCCGGGTGGAGCTCCTGGAGCAGTTGTCCGCGCTGCGCACGGGCGAGTCGGCCGAGGGCGAGAAGAACCGCTGGAACGCCCGCGAGGACAACTCGTGGGTGCCGGTCCGGCAGGAACTCGTCTGCGAGGTCGAGTACGACCAGCTGGAGGGCTGGCGCTTCCGGCACAACCCGCGGTTCCTGCGGTGGCGGCCGGACAAGGCGCCGCAGGACTGCCGGCTCGACCAGCTCGAGGTCCCCGCCGACTACGACCTGGCGGACGTGCTGTCGGGAGCCGCGAAGTGACCAGGGCGCCCGCGGAGGAGATCGACGTCGACGGCACCGCCGTCCGGCTCACCTCCCCGGACAAGACCTACTACCCCGAACTCGGTGCGCGGGGTTCCAAGCGCGCGGTCGTCGAGCACTACCGGCTCGTCGCCCCCGCCCTGCTCACCGCGGTGCGTGACCGCCCCACCTACCTGCAGCGGTTCCCCGACGGCGTCGAGGGCGAGGAGGTCTACCAGAAGCGGGTTCCCCGGTTCGCCCCCGGGTACGTCGAGACGGTGGAGGTCACGTTCCCCTCGGGACGGACCGCGGAGGCGGTCCGGCCGACCAGCACCGCGGCGCTGGTGTGGGCTGCGCAGCAGTCGACCGTCACGTTCCACCCCTGGCCCTGCACGGCCCCCGACGTCGACCACCCCGACGAACTGCGCATCGACCTCGACCCGCAACCGGGAACGGGTTTCGAGCAGGCCGGGCGGGTGGCCCGCGACGTGCTGCACCCGCTGCTGACCGAACTGGGGTACGGGGGTTTCGTCAAGACCTCCGGTGGCCGCGGGGTCCACGTGTTCGTGACGATCGAACCCCGCTGGACGTTCACGCAGGTGCGGCGGGCGGCGATCGCGCTGGCCCGCGAGGTCGAACGCCGCGCCGACGGGCTGGTGAGTTCGGCGTGGTGGAAGGAGGAACGCGGCCAGACCGTGTTCGTCGACTACAACCAGAACGCCCGCGACCGGACCATGGCCAGCGCGTACTCGCTGCGGCGCACGGCCCGCGCGACGGTGTCGACGCCCCTGACGTGGGACGAACTGGGTTCCGGCGTCGACCCGGACGACTTCACGCTGACGACGTTCCCCGCGCGGTTCGCCGCGGTCGGCGACCTGTGGGCCGACCGGCGGTCGACGGCCTTCTCCCTGGAACCGCTGCTGGCGATGGCGGACGCCGACGACGACAGGGGCCTGGGCGACCTGCCCTACCCGCCGAACTACCCCAAGATGCCGGGTGAGCCCAAGCGGGTGCAGCCCTCCCGCGCCCGGAAGGAGTAGCGACCTCGAGATCGACGTGTGTGGCTCATCGGGCGAAACGTTCAACCCGCGCCGCGGACGGGACGACAGGAGGGTGTCCGGCGTCCGCCGGCACGTCGTCCCGGGAGATCCGATGCCGAGCAGCGCCGCCCGCACCACCCGCGTCTTCGCCGACCGCAGCGTGCGCACCAAGGTGCTCAGCGCCGTCGGTGCCCTCGGGCTGGTCGCCCTCGGCGTCGGTGCCGGGTCCCTCGTCGCGCTGCACGCGGGGACCGAGCGCTCGGACGCGCTGTACGAGGACAGCGTCGTGGGGCTGAACGCGCTGGGCCGGGTCCACCAGGAGGAGCTCAAGACCCGCATGCTGGTGGCCCAGCACGCCGCCGCCCCCACGGCCGAGGGCAAGGCCGAGGTCGCGCGGAAGATCGTCGACAGCGACGCCGAGCTGGACGCCTGGGCGGCGGCCTACGAGCAGACACCGCTGGCCGACCCGGCCGGCTGGGAGCAGTTCACCACCACCTGGCAGCAGTGGCGGCAGGCGCGGGACGCCCAGCTGCTGCCGCTGTCGCAGGCCGGTGACCTCGTCGGCTGGGCGCAGGCCGACGCCGACGTCGCCCAGCCGCTGGTGAGCCGGGCCGCCGACACCCTGGACGCCATCGAGGCGGCCGAGGACGCGGCGGCCAAGGCCACCGCGCAGGCCTCGCGCGACCAGGCCGCGGCCTCGCGCGACCTCGTCGTCGTCGGCCTGGCCCTCGGCCTGGGGATCGCCACCACGCTGGCGCTGCTCGCCGTCCGCTCGATCGTGCGGCCGCTGCACGCCGTCTCGACGTCGCTGGAGGCCATGGCCGCCGGCGACCTGACGGTGGGTGCGCAGGTCGAGTCCGCCGACGAGGTCGGGCAGATGGCCGCCTCCCTGGAACGGGCGCGGGACAGCGTGCGCGGCACCGTCTCGGCCATCGCGGCGTCCTCCTCGGCGCTGGCCGCCGCCTCCACCCAGCTGGCCGCCGACAGCGAGCGCATCGGGACCGCCGCCGGCGAGACGGCCGGGGTCGCGGCCGGCGCCGCGCAGACCGCGGCGACCGTCTCGGCCAGCGTCGCGACCGTCGCCATGGGCGCCGGGGAGATGCAGGCCGCCATCCGCGACATCGCCTCCGGCGCGTCGCAGGCGTCGGCCGTGGCCGCGCGGGCCACCGACCTGGCCGGTCGGGCCGGGGAGACAGTCGCCCGCCTGGGGGTCAGTTCCACCCGGATCGGGGACGTCGTCAAGGCCATCACGGCCATCGCGGAGCAGACGAACCTGCTGGCGCTCAACGCCACGATCGAGGCGGCCCGGGCCGGGGAGGCCGGCAAGGGCTTCGCGGTCGTCGCCGGGGAGGTCAAGGAGCTGTCCGCGCAGACGGCGCGGGCGACCGAGGACATCGCCGCCCGGGTGGGGTCGATCCAGTCGGACACGGCCGAGGCCGTGCGCGCCATCGAGAGCATCGCCGAGGTCGTCGGCGAGATCAGCAACCACCAGACGACGATCGCCTCGGCCGTGGAGGAGCAGTCGGCGACGACGGCCGAGATGAGCCGCAGCGTCGGCGAGGCCGCCACCGGCTCGGAGTCGATCGCGGACGGCATCCGGGAGATCACGGGGTCGGCGCAGACCACCGCCGACGTCGTCGCGGGCACCCGCGCGGCCACCGAGGACCTGCACCGGATGGCCGGGGAGCTCAGCGGGCTCGTGAGCCGCTTCCGCGTCTGAGTTGCGCGCCGCGCCGTCCCAGGACGAGCCCGGCGACGGCCAGCAGCAGTCCCACCGCCGCGACGACGACCGCCGCCGGCCGGATCCCCTGGAACCTCAGCACGACGGCGACGACGCTGCAGGCCAGGGCGCTGACCAGGCAGAGCCGCTCGGCCGGCCGTGGTCCGCGCAGTCGCGGACGGCCGGGGCCGCGGTGCCGGCCGGTCGCACGGCGACGTGGAGCGGGGACGGTGGGGCGGGTCGTGGGCGGGGTGGAACCGGTGGTCACGGGGAGATCGTGACCGGCGCGTGGACGGCCTCGGGGCCGCTTCCGGCGACGTCACCGGTCCAGCAGCCCACAACTCACCGACGGTGGACGAGCGCCTGCGCACCGTGCCCGCGACGGTGGCCGCGCGAGGTCAGACGACGCGGTCGGCGACCGTCGCGGCGTACGTCTCCAGCGCCTCGCGCGCCGGCGAGGCGGGCAGGCCGGCCAGGTGCGTCGCGGCGCGCTGGGCCCACTCGCGTGCGGTGGTCCGGGCCTGGTCGGTGACCGGGTGCACGCGCAGCGCCGCCACGGCCTGCGCCAGCACGGTGTCGTCGCCGAGGCGGCCGGAGTCCAGCAGGTCCACGACCTCCTGCGCGGCGCGGTCGCCCTCGGCGGCCGCCCGCCGGACCAGCAGCGAGGGCAGGGTCGGGACGCCCTCGCGCAGGTCGGTGCCGGGTCGCTTGCCGGACTCGCCGGTGTCGCTGGTGAGGTCGAGGACGTCGTCGGCGAGCTGGAAGGCCACGCCGACGTCCTCGCCGTAGCGGACCATCGCCTGCACGACGGCCTCGGAGCCGCCGCCGAAGGACGCGCCGAACCGGCCGGCCGTGGCGATGAGCGAGGCCGTCTTGTCGGACAGCACGTCGAGGTAGTGGGCCACGGCGTCCTGGTCCGGGCCCGGGCCGGTGGTCTCGTGCAGCTGGCCCAGGCACAGCCGCTCGAACGTCTCGGCCTGCACCTTGACGGCCTCCGGGCCGAGGTCGGCGACGAGGTTGGACGCCCGGGCGAACAGCAGGTCGCCGGTCAGGATGGCGACGTTGTTGCCGTAGACGTGGTGCGCCGCAGGGGCTCCACGGCGCGTGGGCGCCGAGTCCATGACGTCGTCGTGGTACAGCGAGGCCAGGTGGGTCAGCTCGCAGACGATGGCAGCGGCGACGACCTCGTCCGGCACCGGCGCGCCCGGAGCGGCCAGGTGGGCGCCGAGCAGCGTCAGCATCGGCCGGACCCGCTTGCCGCCGGCCTCGACGAGGTGCCGGGAGGCGGCGTCGGCGATCGGGTCGGCGTTGCCGACGGCCGCGCGCAACCGCCGCTCCACGACCTCCAGCCCCTCGCGCAGCGCGTCCTCGAGCCCGGGGTCGGTGGTGGGCAGCGCGTTCGAGGCGTTCCCCGGGGTGTTCACGGCGGGGTTCCCCGGGGTGTTCAAGGAGGTGTTCACGACGCGGGGGCCAATCGCTTCAGCGCCACGACCACGCGGTCGGTGGCGTCCTTCGACGTGGGGTCGGCCAGGTTGGCCAGGAGCTTGACGACGAGCTTCATCAGCCCGGGGCGCGGCAGCCCGAACCGCGTCGCGAGGCGCATGACCTCCGGGTGGCCGATGAGGGAGACGAACACGCGTCCCAGCGTGTAGTACCCGCCCAGGTCGGCGCGAACCGCGGCCGGGTAGGACTGCAGGGCGCGCTCGCGGGCGCGCGGGTCCGCGGCGGCCAGCGCGTCGTCGACGGCCCGCGCGGCCAGCCGCGCGGACTGCATGGCGTAGGCGATGCCCTCGCCGTTGAACGGGTTGACCATGCCGCCGCAGTCGCCGACGAGCACGAGGCCGCGGGTGTAGTGCGGGGTGCGGTTGAAGGCCATCGGCAGGGCGGCGCCGCGGATCGGCCCGACCTGGTCCTCCTCGCGGAAGCGCCACTCCGGGGGCATGCCGGACAGCCAGCGCCGCAGCAGTTCCCGGTAGTCGATGTCCCCGGAACCGGCGTCGGCGTCCAGCACGCCGAGACCGACGTTGGAGGTGCCGTCGCCGACGCCGAACACCCAGCCGTAGCCGGGCAGCAGCGGCCCGCCCGAACTGTCGCCCTCGCGCAGCTCCAGCCAGCTCTCCAGCCAGTCGTCGTCGTGGCGGGGGCTGGTGAAGTAGGTGCGCACGGCGATGCCCAGGGGGCGGTCGTCGCGCCGGGCCAGGCCCATCGCCAGCGCCAGCCGGCCACCGACGCCGTCGGCCGCCACGACGACGGGGGCGCGGTAGGTGCGCTCCTCCCCCGCCTTGCGGCCCTTGTCGTCCACCGGCCGGGCCGTGACGCCGACGACGTGCCCGGTGCGGTCGTCGAGCACCGGACCGGTCACCGACGTGCGCTCCAGGACGGTCGCGCCGCCCTCGCGGGCGTGCTCGGCCAGCGTCTGGTCGAACCTCTGCCGGGTCTGCACCAGGCCGTGGCCGGGGTAGTCGGAGATCTCCGGCCACGGCACCTGCAGCCGCACACCGCCGCCGAGCAGGCGCAGGCCCTTGTTGCGGATCCAGCCGTCGGCGACGGGCGTCTTGACGCCGAGCAGGTCCAGTTCGTGCACGGCGCGCGGGGTCAGCCCGTCGCCGCACACCTTCTCGCGCGGGAACGAGGACTTCTCCAGCACCAGGACGCGACGGCCCGCGTCGGCGAGGTGCCGCGCCAGCGTCGAGCCCGCGGGCCCGGCGCCGACGACGAGCACGTCCGCGTCGTGGGTGTGCATCCGTCCTCCGCTCGTGAAAGTTTTCACGAAGTGTAGTTCCGCCCGCTCAGGAGTGCGCCCGCACGGCGCGGTGCATCGCGACCACCCCGAACGACAGGTTGCGCCAGGCGACCTGCTCCCAGCCCGCGGCCGCGATCCGGGTGGCCAGCCCCCGCTGGTCCGGCCAGGCGTCGATGGACTCCACGAGGTAGTCGTAGGCCTGCCCGTGCGAGCTGACCAGCTTGGCCACCCGCGGCAGCCCGTGGTGCAGGTAGGTGTCGTAGGCCTTGCGCAGCAGGGGGTTGGGGATCGTGGAGAACTCGCAGACGACGAGCCGGCCCCCCGGGCGCACGACCCGGGCCATCTCCCGCAGTCCCGCGTCCGGGTCGACGACGTTGCGCAGGCCGAAGGAGATCGTCGCGGCGTCGAAGACCCCGTCGGCGAAGGGCAGCCGCGTCGCGTCGCCGACCACGAAGCCCAGGTCGGGCCGGCGGCGCTTGCCCGCCCGGACCATGCCGGTGGAGAAGTCGCACGGGACCGTCAGGACACCGCGGTCGGCGAAGGGCTCGCTGGAGCGGCCGGTGCCGGCGGCCAGGTCGAGCACCTTCTCCCCGGGCCGGGCGTCGACCGCGCGCAGCACCGCGCGGCGCCACGACCGGTCCTGGCCGGCGGAGAGGACGTCGTTGGTGCGGTCGTACTTCTCCGCGACCTCGTCGAACATCCCGGCGACCTGGTCCGGGCGCTTGCTGAGGTCGGCCAGCTCGCGCTGGCTCTCACGCTGGTTCAGGGCGTCGGCGGTTCCCACCCCTCCAGTCTCGCAGCCGCGCGAGGCACCACCCGTCACCCTCCCCGTGATCAAGGATTCGACCTCGGCGACCAAGGACTCGATCGCCGGGCGGACGGCGCGGATCAGGCGTCGGCGACGGCCTCGCGGACGGCGGTGGCGATGCGCTCCTGCCGCGGGCGGACGGCGGCGCGGTCCACGACGAGCTCGACGACCCGCAGGCCCCGCGGCGGCGCGGCGATCGCGGCGGCGGCCTGCGCGCGGGTGGCCGGGCGGGAGTGCGGGACGCCGAACGCCGCGCACAGGGCGGCCAGCTCGACCCCGTGCGGGGTCGCCACGACCCGCTCGAACGTCGGGCGCTCCACGACGGCGGCGTGCTCGAGCGTCTCGAAGATCCCTCCCCCGTCGTCGTTGACCACGACGACGGTCAGGTCCGGCCGGGGCTCACCGGGCACCGGCAGCAGCGCGTTGGCGTCGTGCAGGAAGGCCAGGTCGCCGACGAGCAGGCGCGTCGGGCCGGCCGCCAGGGCGACCCCCTCGGCCGTGGCCAGCGTCCCGTCGATGCCGGCCAGCCCGCGGTTGGAGACCGTGCGCACGCCGTGCGGCCGGCCGGCCAGGTCGACGTCGCGCACCGCGTTGCTCGCCGCCACGACGAGGGTGCAACCGTCGGCCCCGCAGACGTCGACGACCTCGCGCGCCGCCCACGGCCCCGACAGCCCGCCCTCCTGGTCCAGCACCGCGTCGACGGTGTCGGCGGCGATCTTGGCGGCCCGGTCCCAGCGCGCGGCGAACTCCTGCTCCCCCGGCTGAGCCGGCCCCTCCACGGTCGCGGCCGGCACCACCCACGCCGCCCGGAACCCCGCGTCCGGCCACGTCCCGGCCGGGCTGACGACGACGAGCTCGACGTCGTCGCGGGCCAGCAGCCGGGTGACGGGCCGGGACAGCGTCGGGTGCCCGAAGAGCACGACGCGTTCGACCGCGCCGAGCGGCCCCTGTGCGTCGTGCGCGTCCAGCAGCAGGCGGTAGGGGCCGACGGCGCGTTCCCCACCGCGGGCCCCCGAACTCGGTTCGGCCAGCAGCGGCCAGCCCGCCGACTCGGCCAGCTCACGGGCCGCCAGGCCCGTCGCCGGGTCCGGCGCGTCCCCGGCCAGCACCAGGGTCCGCGGCCCGCGCGGCAGCGGAACCGCCTGCAGCGCAGGAACTCCGACGACCTCGGTCAGGCCCCTGACGTCCTCGGGAAGGGTTCCGGGCGAGGGGGTCAGCGGATCGGCGAAGCCGACGTCGAGGTGGACCGGACCGGGCCCGTCGCCGCGCAGGCCGCGGGCGGCGGCCACGGCCCGGGACACCACCGAGCGCCACGCCGGGGCCTGCCGGTCCGGGTCGACGGGGGCCGGCAGGTCGGCGCTGTAGCGGACCGAGGGCAGGAACATCCGCGCCTGGGCGTCGGCGGTCTGGCTGGCGCCGGAGCCGCGCAGCTCGTGCGGGCGGTCGGCCGACAGCACCACGAGCGGGACGCCCGCGTGGTGGGCCTCCAGGACCGCGGGGTGCAGGTTGGCCACCGCGGTGCCGCTGGTGGTGACGACGGCGACGAGTTCACCCGCCCGGGCCAGCCCCAGCGCCAGGAACCCGGCGCTGCGCTCGTCGATGCGCACGTGCAGGGTGAGCCGGCCCTCGTCGGCGGCGCGGGCGGCCGCGTAGGCCAGCGGCGCGCTGCGCGAGCCGGGGCTGAGCACGAGGTGTCGCAGGCCGAGCCGGACCAGGGCGTCGACGAGGACCGTCGCGAGGGCGGTCGAGGAGTTCACCCCTCCATGGTGCGCCCGCGCGGCTGTGGCAACCTGCCACGGGTGACCGGAACGACACCGTCGATGGACGAGATCCTCGCCTCCTTCACCTCGGGCACGCTCATCGAGCGCATGGGCATCGAGTTCACCGAGATGAGCCCGCAGCGGGTCGTCGGGACGATGCCGGTCGAGGGCAACACCCAGGTCGCGGGGTTCCTGCACGGCGGGGCCAGCTGCGTGCTGGCCGAGACGCTGGGGTCCGTCGGCGCCTTCCTGCACGTGTGGCCCGGCGGGCTCGCGCTGGGCACCGACATCAACGCCACCCACCACCGGTCGGTGCGCTCCGGGATCGTCACCGGCGTCGCAACGGCCATCTCGCTGGGCCGGACCCTGACCAGCCACGAGGTCGTCATCTCCGACGAGGAGGGCCGGCGGCTGTGCACGGCCCGGATCACGAACTACGTCAGGGCCGCGGAGCCCCCCGCGCGTGCCTGATCACCGCAGTGCTCGATCACGGGGGATCCTGCCCAGCCCGCGGTGATCAAGCACTGCGGTGATCAAGCACTGCGTGAGCGGCGGCGAGGCGTTCGCGCCACCACGCCTGCCGGTCCGCGGGCGCGCGGTGGCGCTCCAGCAGGTCCGGGTCGGGGCTCACCGGCCCGACGGGCAGCGACCCGTCGACGGGCAGCAGCGGGTCGGCGACCACGTCGGCGGCCAGCAGGGCGGCGGTACCCAGGCCGCAGGCGTGCGGCAGCTCCGGCAGCGCGGCCGCGAGCGCCGTGCCGGCCGCGATGCCGACGCTGGTGTCCAGGGCCGAGGAGACGACGACGGGCAGGCCGCACTCCCGGGCCACCTCCAGCGCGCGGCGCACCCCCGACAGCGGCGCGACCTTGACGACGACGACGTCGGCGGCCTCGAGCCCGGCCACGCGCAGCGGGTCCTCGGCCTTGCGCACGCTCTCGTCGGCGGCCAGCGCGACGGGGGTCCCCGCGGCGGCGAGCCGGCGGCGCAGGTCGGCCATCTCCTCCAGCGTCGCGCAGGGCTGCTCGGCGTACTCGAGGTCGAACTCGCCGAGGGCGGTCAGCGCCCGCTGCGCCTGCTCCAGGGTCCAGCCGGCGTTGGCGTCCACGCGCACCCTCCCGTCGCGGCCCAGCGCCTCCCGGACGGCGCGGACCCGCGCGACGTCCTGCGCCAGCCGGGTGGCGAACTCCGCGCCCGGTTCGGCGACCTTCACCTTGGCGGTGCGGCAGCCGGGGAAGGCGGCCAGGACGGCGGGGACGTCGTCGGCGGCGACGGCGGGAACGGTGGCGTTGACCTCGACGCGGTCGCGGACGGGAGCGGGGAACCCCTGCCAGGCCGCCTCGATCCCGGCGGCCAGCCAGCGGGCCGACTCGGCGGGGCCGTACTCCAGGAAGGGGGCGAACTCGCCCCAGCCGGCCGGGCCGTCGAGCAGCAGCGCCTCGCGTTCGAGGATCCCGCGGAACCGGCGGCGCAGCGGCAGGCGGACGACGTGGGCGGCCTGCAGCAGTTCGGGAAGCGGTGGCAGCACGACCTCAGCATCCCCCGGCCCGGCCGCTGACCTACGCTCGGGAAGGTGTCGGCCCTTCCCGGTGTGAGCGAGACCTTCGACCCCTCGGCGTGGGCGGAGGTGCCGGGCTTCGAGGACCTGCAGGACATCACCTACCACCGCAGCGTCGTCGAGGGCCCGGGACGCGGAACGGTCCGCATCGCCTTCGACCGCCCGGAGGTGCGCAACGCCTTCCGGCCCGCGACGGTCGACGAGCTGGCCCGGGCCCTGGACCACGCCCGCCGCACGCCCGACGTCGGTTGCGTCCTGCTGACGGGGAACGGCCCGAGCCCGAAGGACGGCGGCTGGGCGTTCTGCTCCGGCGGTGACCAGCGCATCCGCGGCCGCTCGGGCTACCAGTACGCGCAGGGCGAGACGGCCGACACGGTGGACGCGGCGCGGGTGAAGGCCGAGGGGGGCCGGTTGCACGTGCTGGAGGTGCAGCGGCTCATCCGGTTCATGCCGAAGGTCGTCATCGCCGTGGTGCCGGGCTGGGCGGCCGGCGGCGGGCACTCGCTGCACGTGGTGGCCGACCTGACGCTGGCCAGCGCCGAGCACGCCCGGTTCAAGCAGACCGACGCCGACGTCGGCTCCTTCGACGCCGGCTACGGCTCGGCGTACCTGGCCCGGCAGGTGGGGCAGAAGTTCGCGCGGGAGATCTTCTTCCTGGGCCGGCCCTACACGGCGCAGCAGGCCCACGAGATGGGCATGGTCAACGCCGTCGTCCCGCACGCCGAGCTGGAGGCCACGGCACTGCAGTGGGCCGCGGAGGTCAACGGCAAGTCCCCCACGGCCCAGCGGATGCTGAAGTTCGCGTTCAACGCCGTCGACGACGGGATGGTGGGCCAGCAGGTGTTCGCCGGGGAGGCGACGCGGCTGGCGTACATGACCGACGAGGCCGTGGAGGGCCGGGACGCGTTCCTGGGCAAGCGGGAGCCGGACTGGTCCCCGTTCCCCTGGTACTTCTGAGTCGGCCCGCCCGGGCGGACCTCAGGCGCTCAGCTGGGGCGCGGTCGGGGCGGCCAGGACGTCCTCGACCTCGCCGATGGTCAACGGCCGGCAGTACAGGTGCCCCTGCGCCAGCTGGCAGCCCATCTCCCGCAGGATCTCGGCCTGCTCGACGTGCTCGACGCCCTCGGCGACGATCGTCAGCCCCAGCGCCTGGCCCATCTTGACCATGCCCTCGACCAGCGCCCGCGCGGTCGGCTCGGTCGCGATGTCCCGGACGAAGCTGCGGTCGATCTTGAACGAGGAGAACGGCCGGTGCCGCAGGTAGCCCAGCGAGGAGAACCCGGTGCCGAAGTCGTCGATGGTCAGCTGCGCGCCGGTCTCGGCCAGTTCGCGCAACCGGTCGACGGTGTCGTCGTCGATCATGACCGACTCGGTCATCTCCAGGTGCAGCCGGCAGCCGCTGCCCCCCGTCTGCCGGACCGCGGCCGCGACCCGGGCGGTGAAGTCGGGGTGGCGCAGCTGCACCGGGGAGACGTTGACCATGAGGTCGAGCCGGCGGCCGGCCGACCGCCGGATGAGCGGGGCGTCGCGGGCCACCTGGCGCAGCACCGAGTCGCCGATGCCGACGACGGTCCCGGAGCGCTCGGCCAGGCCGATGAACTCGTCGGGCCCGACGAGGGGTTCGACCGCTCCCCCGCGGTCGCGGCGCCAGCGGACCAGGGCCTCGAGCCCGACGATCTGGGTCCGGGAGTCGGTGCTGTGCAGGTCCACGATCGGCTGGTAGTGCACGACGAACGCCTCGGCCGGCGCCTGCTGCAGGTCCTCGATCACCTGCAGGCGGGCGATCTCCTCCTCCAGCAGCTCGGGACGGAACTCCACCCAGCGGTTCTTGCCCGTCGCCTTGGCCCGGTACATCGCGGTGTCGGCGTTGCGCAGCAGCGTGCCGACGTCGTCGCCGGGACGGGCCCGGGACAGGCCGATGCTGCCCTGCACGCGCAGGACGTGCCCACGCATGCGCACCTCCACGCGCAGCGCGGCCAGCACCCGCCGGCACAGGCCCTCCACGTCCAGGCAGTCCGGCAGCAGCACCGCGAACTCGTCACCGCCCAGGCGGGCGACGGTGCTGCCGCCGCGCAGCGTGTCGCGCAGGCGGGAACCGACCAGCCGCAGCAGCTCGTCGCCGGCGTCGTGGCCGAACCGGTCGTTGACCCCCTTGAACCCGTCGAGGTCGAGGTAGAGCACGACCAGCCGGTCCAGCCGGTCGGTCTCGCGGGCCCGGTCGAGCTCCCGGGCGAGGCGCTCGGCGAACTGCAGGCGGTTCGGCAGGCCGGTGACGACGTCGCGGCGGGCCAGGCCGTGCATCTCCTCGCTGGCGCTGACCCGGAAGAACGCGGCCTCACCGACGCTGGCCAGCGCCTCCAGCGCCTTCTCGTCCGAGGCCCGCTGCGCGGGGTCGCGCCGCTTGGGCGCGGTGACGTACAGCACCACGCCGTCGCCGGCCACGACCGGGACCCCGATCTCGTCCTCGGCCGGGCCGACCGAACGGACCATCGCCGCGGGGGTCCCGGCGACCATCCGGGCGTGCTTCTGCAGGGCGCGGGCCAGGTCGGCGCGCCGTCCCTGGGTGTGCAGCGCGGTCGCGGCCTCGAACAGCGCCTCGGTGCGGCGCGCGACGTCGCGGGTCTCGCGCATGGCGCGGGTCGCGACCATGGTCACGACCATCGGGATGACCAGCAGCAGCGCCGCCCACTGGGCGAGCCGGGCCTCGACGAGCCCGCCGAGGTAGCCCAGGCCGCCGACGGCGACGCTCGTGCCCATGGCCAGCCAGGCCCCGGTGTGCAGCAGCTCCTGGCGGATCGAGGTCCGTTCCTGCACGGCGACCGAGACGGCGGAGACGGCGACGTCGACGACGAAGACCGCGACGACCGCCGCGGCGACGGCGAAGACCTCGGCCACCGTCATGGCCAGGCCGATGGTCCGCCACGTGCCCCCGTACTCGCCGGGGGTGCCCAGGCCCTGCAGGACCGCCAGGGCGACGGGCAGGAACAGCACGCCGATGCTCGCGTTGTAGACGCGGCTGACCCAGCTCTTGCGCTGCAGCAGGTTCGTCGGGACCACGCAGACGCACCAGGCCAGCGCCGCGGTGGCCGGGCGGGCGAAGGAGAGCAGGAAGACCAGGACGCCGATGTCGAACTGGACCTCGATGCCGGCGTGCTTGGTGTTGATCTGGAAGGGGAACCGGGTCAGCAGCTGCATGAGCGGGAACCCGATGACCAGGCACCACACCAGCTCACGCCAGTGCACCCCGTCGGCCGACCCCGTGGAGGACGGCCCCGCGAAGGCCAGTCCCGCGAAGGCCAGGGCGGCCAGCACGGTGGTCACCGCAGCGGCCAGGGTCACCACCCCGTCGAACACCACGCTGGCCAGGGGTCGGCGCTCGCGGACACCGCCGCTCATCCGCATCTCCCCCTGACGTCGACGGATCGAGCCACATCCTGACACTCCGAGACCGCCCGGTCACGCTCCATTCACGGTCAGCGAACTGCTAGCACCCGATCGGAGCAAGTTGAAAGCCTCTCACCTGCGCAAATCCACCGAGCGTTCGTCAGGACTACGCATAGTGATGTCCGGCGTCTCCCGGCGGCGGGCCTACCCTGCGCCGGTGCGACCCCTGCTCCCCCTGCCCGTCCCCGCCGGACCGGAGGTCCTCCGGCTGCTGCCGACGCTGGCCCGCGCGCTGGCCGGCGACCTGCCCCACGCGCTGCTGCCGCACGCGGCCGGGCAGGCGCCCGCGAGCGCGCTGGACCCCGGCGGGCCGCTGGCCGCGGGCGAGGACAGCGCGGACGACCCGACCGCCGTCGTCGTCTCGACGTCCGGTTCCACCGGCACGCCCAAGGGGGCGCTGCTGCCGGCGGGCGCGTTGCGGGCCTCGGCCGCGGCCACGGCGCGACGACTGGCACCCGGGCCCGGGGCCCAGCAGTGGGTGCTGGCCCTGCCCGCCCACCACGTCGCGGGCCTGCAGGTGCTGCTGCGCTCGGTCCGCGCCGGGACCGAGCCGGTCGTGCTGGCCTCCGGCGGCTTCACGGCCGGGGCCTTCGTGGCGGCGACGGCGGCCTGCACGGGCGCGCAGCTGCTGACCTCGCTCGTCCCGACCCAGCTGGTCCGGCTGCTCGAGCACGAGGAGGCCACCGCCGCCCTGCGCCGGTACGCCGCCGTCCTCGTCGGCTCGGCCGCGACCCCCGCACCGCTGCTGGCCCGGGCCCGGGAGGCCGGTGTGCCGGTGGTCACGACGTACGGCTCCTCGGAGACCTGCGGGGGCTGCGTGTACGACGGCGTCCCGCTCGACGGGGTCGTGCCGGCGCTGCAGGACGGCCGGCTGACGCTGGCCGGGCCCGTCGTGGCGCGCGGCTACCGCGGGCTGCCCGATCACCCCGCCTTCGCCGGTGGGCGCTTCACCACCGACGACACCGCCGTCCTGGCCGACGGCCGGGTGCGGATCCTGGGCCGCGTCGACGACCTCATCACCACCGGCGGGCTCAAGGTCGCGCCGGCGCTCGTGGAGGACGCCCTGACCGGGACGCCGGGGATCGCCGAGGTCGTCGTCGTCGGCGTCCCCGACCCCGAGTGGGGTCAGCGGGTCGTCGCCTGCGTGGTGCCCGGGCCGGTCCCCCCGTCCCTGGCGGAGGTGCGCGACCGCGTCAGCCACGCCGTGGCCCGGCACGCCGCGCCCCGCCAGCTGCTGCTGCTCGACGAGCTCCCGCTGCGCGGTCCGGGCAAACCCGACCGCGCCGCGCTGCGCGCCCGCGCCGCCGCGGACCCCGGGTCCTGATCCGCTGCAGGTGCAGGACTTCGCGGTGGGGAATCCGCCCCGTCGGTGCGATCCTGGGGCATGCGCACGATCCTGCCGACCCTGCTCCTCCTGGCGTTCACCGTGTACTGCCTGGTGAGCATCGTGCAGGCACCCGAGGGGGCCCTGCGGAGCCTGCCGCGGTGGGCGTGGCTGCTGCTGGTGCTGTTCTTCCCGCTCGCCGGCGGACTGGCCTACCTCATCGCCGGCCGGCCCGTCGGGCTGCCGACCCAGCCCCGCCCGGGACCGCGCGGGCCGGACGACGACGAGGAGTTCCTGCGTGGGCTGTGACGGAGGTGGTGACCCCGTGCAACCGGTCCACAGGAGCGGTTGGCACGATGGACGCTCGTGTCCGACCCTGAGCTCCCCCTGCCCTCCCACCCCGTGACGCACCGCCGCGCCACGTTCGCGCAGTGGGTCTCGGCCGCCCGCCCGCGCACGCTGCCCGCCGCGATCACCCCCGTGCTCGTCGGCACGGGAGCGGCCGCCGCGATCGACGGCGTCGCCTGGGTCCCCGCGGTGCTGGCCCTGGTGGTCTCCCTCGCCCTGCAGATCGGCGTGAACTACGCCAACGACTACTCCGACGGCATCCGCGGCACCGACGACGACCGGGTGGGCCCCTTCCGCCTCGTCGGCTCCGGAGCCGCCGAACCCCGTCACGTGCGCGACGCCGCCTTCGCCTGCTTCGCCGTGGCCGGCCTCGCCGGGCTCGCGGTCGTCGCGATCTCGGGGTCCTGGTGGCTGCTGCTGGTCGGCGCGGCCAGCGTCGCCGCGGCCTGGTACTACACCGGCGGCAAGCGCCCCTACGGCTACTCGGGTCTCGGCGAGGTCTTCGTCTTCGTGTTCTTCGGCCTCGTCGCCGTCACGGGCACCACCTACGTGCAGGCCGGCCGCATCGACGGCACGGCCGTCGCGGGCGCCTTCTGCGTCGGGTTCCTGGCCTGCGCGATCCTCGTCGCGAACAACCTGCGTGACGTCCCGACCGACACGCAGGCCGGCAAGCGCACCCTGGCCGTCCGGCTCGGGGACCCGCGCACCCGCACGCTGTACGCGGCCCTGGTCGTCGGCGCGTTCGTCGCCGCGCTGGCCACCGCGCCGTGGCACCCGTGGGCGTTGCTGGTGCTGCCGGCCGGGGTGCTGGCGCAACGGCCGCTGCGCACCGTCCTGGGTGGGGCGACCGGCCGCGACCTGATCGGTGTGCTCAAGGACACCGGGCAGCTGGAGCTGCTGGCCGGGGCGCTGCTGGCGCTCGGGCTGGCGCTCTGAGCGACCTCGCGGGACAGTGCCTCCCGTGACGGGTGAGGCGAGGGGTGAGATCGACGTGGTCGCCGACGGTGCGCACCGCTACCGGGCGGTCCTGACGAGCGGGACGGGCCGCTCCTCCGAGCACGTCGTGGTCAGCGACTCGGCGCTGCTGGAGCGGGTGCAGGCGACCGAGGCCGAGGAGCCGGTCCTGGTGCGGCGGGTGCTGGAGGTCCTGCTGGAGGCGGCCGAGAACTCCGCCGGTGACGTGCCGCCGGTCATCGACCTCGACCAGCTCGACCGCGAGCGCCCCGAGCTGCTGCCGAGCGTGCCGCTGCGCTGACCCGCCGGTCCACGCCCGGTCCTCGGCGGCGGCCTCGGCGGAGGCAGGAACGGCGACGTCGCCGTCCCCCCGGAGTGCTTGATCACCGAGGGGTTGCTCGCCGCGCTCCTTCCGTGATCAAGCACTTCGGTGATCAAGCACTCCGCGGCGCGGAGCCTGCCGCTGCGCCGAGCGGGGGTGGGACCGGAGCGCTCAGTCCTCGGCGGCGTTGTCCTCGTCCAGGCCGCGGGCGAAGCGCGACTTCCTCGCCGTGCCCTGCTGCTGCGCCGCGACGCGGGCCTCGACGCGCTGCTGCAGCGCCAGCGCCATCGCCTCGCGCTGCTTGCGCAGCAGCAGGAGGGACAGCAGCACCGAGACCACGGCGGCGATGAGCAGCGCCAGCCAGGTCCTGGCGCCCAGCGCGGCGGCCAGGACCAGGCAGACGACGAAGATGCCCAGCCGCATCGCGGTGTACCGCAGCGTCACGCCCACGGCTCAGACCCCCGCGTAGGAGTGCAGGCCGGGGAAGAAGATGTTCACCACGAGGTAGTTGAACAGCATGCACGCGAAGCCGAGGACGGACAGCCAGGCCGCGCGCCGGCCGTCCCAGCCGCGGGTGGCGCGGGCGTGCAGGTAGGCGGCGTAGACGACCCAGATGACGAACGTCCACACCTCCTTGGAGTCCCAGTTCCAGTAGCGGTTCCAGGCCACCTGCGCCCAGACCGCACCGGCGATGAGCGTGAACGTCCACATGACGAACGCGACGGCGTTGAGCCGGAACGCGGTCCGCTCCAGCTCCACCGACCCCGGCAGCGCGTCCATGAAGACCCCGCCGGGGTTGTGGCCGGCGGCCTTGACCCGGTCGCGCTTCTCCTGGACCAGCTGCAGCACCGTGGCGGAGAAGCCGAGGGTCGACAGCGCGGTGGCCAGGATCGCGACGAACACGTGGATGATCAGCCAGTAGCTGTCCAGCGCCGGGACCAGCTGGGCGGCCTCGACGTAGAAGCTGCGCAGCGCGATGCCCAGCGTGGCCAGGATCGGGCCGGCGACGAAGACCCCCAGGTACCGGGCGTCGCGCCCGCCCCCCAGGCCGGCGCGGTGCGCGCGCAGCGCGGCCACCAGGTAGCCGACGGCCACGACGAGGCTGCCGGTGAGGGCGAACTCGAACATGTTGCCCCACGGCACGCGGTGCACCGACAGACCGCGGGTGACCACCGAGCCCAGGTGCAGCAGGGTGGCCAGGACGAACAGCGACGTGCCGACCGCGGCCGCGCGACGGCGCCGCGCGGTGAGGGGCTTCTCGAGGGTGGTCGTGGCGCTCCCACCCGCTGCGGCCTGACGGCGGCGCTCCTCGCGCGTCCTGATCTCCTTGCCGCCCTCGGCGAGGTCGCCGGCGTAGGAGATGAAGGAGAACAGGTAGGCGGTCATCCCGCCGTACAGCAGGACGTTGCTGATGCTGGCGAGGTTCTCGTCGACGGTCACGGTCTCTCCTCGGGCGCGTGCACTGGCTGCTCATGGTCCCCCACCGGGGGGTGTGGTGGCGAACCGTCCGGCTGGTCCGCCGGTTCCTCCGGCTCGCCGAGGGCCTCCCGCAGGCGGCGCAGGACGCCCTCGACCTCCTCGGCCAGCCCCGCGTCGTTGCCGCGGGCCAGGCCGCCGACCTCCACGCCGGTCCCGGTGCCCCGCGCCGCGGCCTTGACCCAGACCCGCCGGCGGGGCAGGAACAGGGACAGGACCAGGCCGGAGGTGGCCAGCAGGGAGAAGACGAGCGCGGCGCTCTGCCCCGGGGTGTAGCGGACGTCGAAGCTGGCGAAGCGCTCCACGCCGACGAACTCGACCGAGCCGAGCCCGTCGGGCAGCTGCACCGTCTGGCCGGGGGTCATGGCCAGCGCGACCGGCTGCCCGTCGTCGCCCAGGACCTGGGTCATGTCCGTGGTGTCCAGCGTGTAGACGTTCTGCGCCTGCCCGTCGCCCAGGCCCAGGTCACCGGTCCAGACGTTGGCGACCAGCAGCGGGTTGGCCACGTCCGGGAACGCGGAGACGGGGGTGCCGTCGGCGCCGGTCGTGGCCGTCGGCAGGAAGACGCCGCGGATGCCCAGCTGCACGGCCTCGCCGTCCGCGTCGACCGCGTCGGGCACCTTCACGACCCCCGTGGAGTCGTAGTTGGCCGTCTGCGGCAGGAAGGCCGTCGGGCCGTCCTGCACGACGTTGCCCTGCCCGTCGCGCACCACGATCACCGGTGCGTAGCCGTTGCCGGACAGCGAGATCTGGGTGTGCCCCACCTTGGCGGGGTGGTTGACCCGGATCGTCTCCTCGCGCGAGTCCTCCCCCGGTTCGTCGGTGAGGGTCACGTCGGCCGCGAACCGGCGCGGCTCGCCGATCTGGGAGGTCTGCTGGGCCTCGAAGGAGACGTCCATCGAGTTCAGCGTCAGCGTGAAGGGCGGCACGTCGTCGGCCGTCGTCCAGGTTCCGCCGGTGAAGCTGTCGAACGTCGTGCCGACCATGGTGCCGCCGACGGTGACCAGCCGCTGACCGGAGTAGGAGAACAGCGAACTGGAGGCGATGGCGAGGAGCAGCCCCACCAGCGAGACGTGGAACAGCAGGTTCCCGCTCTCGCGGTGGTGGCCCTTCTCGGCCGCGACCGACCCCTCGCGCCGTGCGACGCGGAAGCGCCGCCTGGCCAGCACCGTGCGCGCGGCGTCGAGGACCTCCTCCGGGGTCGAGGTCAGCGTGGCGCTGCGGTGCTCGGGCAGCCTGTCCAGCCGGGACGGGGTGCGCGGCGGCGTGGACCGCAGCGACCGCCAGTGCACCGAGACCCGCGGCAGCACGCACCCGATGAGGGAGATGAACAGCAGCAGGTAGATCGCGGAGAACCAGACCGAGGAGTACACGTGGAACCCCTGCAGCCGTTCCACCCACGGGTAGGCGGTCGGGTGGTCCAGCTCCCACTGGGCCACGCCCGCCGGGTCGTTGTTCTCCTGCGGGAACGTCGAGCCCGGCACGGCGGCGACGGCCAGCAGCATGAGCAGGAACAGCGCCGTGCGCATGCTGGTCAGCTGCCGCCAGCAGTACCGCAGGAACTCACCCGGCTTCAGCTCCGAGGCGAGCTCGCGCTCCTTGCGCTTCCTCGGCCGCGGGGCCTCGCTGTCGCGGTACTCGTCGCGCAGGTCGTCGAGGTGGGTCTCGTCGGTCCTGGCCATTCAGATCACCCTGCTCAATGCCACCATGCTCGATCCACCGGCTCAGATCGCCGGGACGAAGTCGTTGACGAGGTGGACCTGCATCCAGGTCACCAGGTGCTGGAACTGGCCGGTGACCAGCAGCACACCGATGACCAGCAGCAGCACCGCCCCGAAGCGGTCCAGGGCCACCCGGTGACGCCGCAGCGCCCCCAGGACCCGCATGCCGCGGCCGTAGGCGACCGCGACGACGATGAAGGGGACGCCCAGCCCCAGGCAGTAGGCCAGTCCCAGGCCGGTGGCCCGGTCCCCGCTGCCGGTCGTGAAGGCCATCGCCGCGATCGCGGCGAAGATCGGGCCGATGCACGGGGTCCAGCCGATGCCGAACAACGCCCCCAGCACGGGCGCACCGATCAGGCCGGCCCGGGGCCGCCAGCGGATCTTCAGCTCGCGCTGGGCCCACAACGGGGAGAACAGCAGCAGCAGCCCGCCGAGCACGACGACGACGCCCAGGACGCGCTGCAGCTCGTCCTGGTAGGTCAGCAGGAAGTCCCCGGCCGAGCCCGCGACGAAGCTGATGAGCACGAAGACGACCGAGAAGCCGAGCACGAACAGCAGCGACCCGAGGAACATCCGGCCGCGGCGCTGCCGCTCCAGGTCTCCCCCGCTCAGCCCGGTCACGTAGGCGAGGAACCCCGGGACCAGCGGCAGCACGCACGGGGACAGGAACGAGACCAGCCCGGCCAGCGCGGCCAGCGGGACCGCCAGCAGCAGCGGACCGGTCTGAACGTACTCGGGGAGGTTCACGCGGGCGCCTTCGCAGGGGCCGGGTCGGCGCCGGCGTCGTCGAGCATCCCCGACAGGGTCGAGGGCTCCACGATCCCCGAGGCGCGGGCGGCCACCCGGCCCTCGGTGTCCAGCACGAAGGTGGTCGGCGTCGCCTGCGGGGAGTAGGTGCGCAGCGCCAGCATCGCCGCCCCGGAGTCCGCGTCGAGGATCGAGGGGTAGGTGATGCCGAACGTGCGGTGGAAACCCTCGGCGATGGCCGCCGTGTCGTAGGTGTTGATCCCCAGGAACTGCACGTTCCGGCTCGAGTACTCCTGCCACACGGCCTGCAGGTCGGGCGCCTCGGTGCGGCACGGCGCGCACCCGGCGAACCACGTGTTCAGCACGACGAGCCTGCCGCGGTACTGCGACAGGTCGATCGCCGTCCCGTCCAGGGCGGTCCCGCTGAACTCCAGCGGCTCGCGACGCTCCTCGGGCTTCCACTGCACGACGGTGTTGTCACCCTCGATGTAGTTCTGCCCCTGCGCGGCGGGCAGCCCGTCGCCGCCGGAGCACCCGGCGACGACCAGCCCCGACAGCCCCGACAGCGCCGCGACCCCGAACGCCCTGCGCGACAACGTCATACCGCGCCCGCCACCGGGTCGGCGCCGATGAGCAGGTCCCCGGCCGGCTCCGAGTAGGCGACCGAGACGAGCGTGCGGCCGGAGAACTCCAGCGACGTCACCGAGGCCAGGGCGCACTGCCGCCGGCGCGGATCGTGCACCAGCGGGCGGCGCTCGGCGCGCAGCCGGGTCACCCACACCGGCAGCTGGTGGCTGACCAGCACCGACTCCCGCCCCGGGAAGGCGTCGCGCACGTCGCGGACCACCGCGGTCATCCGGGAGACCTGCTGCTCGTACGGCTCGCCCCAGCTGGGCTGGAACGGGTTCCACAACCGCGGCCACACCCGCGGGTCGCGGATCGAACCCGACCCCTGCGTGACCCGGTGCCCCTCGAAGCTGTTCCCGGCCTCGATGAGGCGGGCGTCGGTGCCGAGCGGCAGGTCGTGCGTGCGGGCGACCGGGGTCGCGGTCTCCTGGGCGCGCTGCAGCGGCGAGGCCGTCACCGAGGCGATGTCGTGGTCGGCGAAGAACGTGCCGAGCCGCTCGGCCATGGCCTGACCGCGCTCGGACAGCCGGAACCCGGGCAGCCGGCCGTACAGGACGCGCTCGGGGTTCCAGACCTCGCCGTGCCGGACCAGGTGGACCGTCGTCCTCGCACCGCTCACAGCGACCCCGCCCCTTCGGCCGCGGCACGGGCCGCGGCCGGCAACGCCTCGAGGACCCGCCCGATCGCGGCCTCGTCGTGGCTGGCCGACAGGAACCACGCCTCGAACGCGCTCGGCGGCAGGTGCACGCCCGCCTCCAGCATCGAGTGGAAGAACGCCCGGAACGCCCCGAGGTCCTGCTGCCGCGCCTCGTCGTAGTCGGTGACCGCGTCGCGCTCGGTGAAGAAGATGCTGAACATCGACCCGGCGGTGTTCACCACGTGCGGGACGCCCGCGGCGGCCAGCGCGGCGCTCGCCGCCTCGCGCACCGTCGTGGCGCCGGCCTCGACCGCGGCGTACACCTCGGGGGTGCAGCCGCGCAGCGTGGCCAGCCCCGCGGCCGTCGCCACCGGGTTCCCGGACAGCGTGCCGGCCTGGTAGACCGGGCCGGCCGGGGCCAGGTGGGCCATGACGTCGGCCCGGCCGCCGAAGGCCGCGGCCGGGAAGCCGCCGCCCATGACCTTGCCGAAGGTCAGCAGGTCGGGGGCGTGCTCCAGGCCCAGCCCCTCGTGGCCGTACCAGCCGGCCGCGCTGACGCGGAAGCCCGTCATCACCTCGTCGGAGACCAGCAGGGCCCCGTGCTCACGGGTCAGCCGGCGCAGCAGCGCGGTGAAGCCCGGCTGCGGCGCCACGACGCCCATGTTCCCGGCGGCGGCCTCGGTGATGACGCAGGCGATCCGGTCGCCGTGCGCGCGGAACACCTCCGCCAGCGCCTCGGGGTCGTTGTAGGGGATGACGACCGTGTCGGCCGCGGCGGTCCCGGTCACGCCCGGGGTGTCCGGCAGCGCGAACGTCGCCAGCCCCGACCCGGCCGAGGCCAGCAGCGCGTCGACGTGCCCGTGGTAGTGCCCGGCGAACTTCACGACGACCGGACGGCCGGTGAAGCCGCGGGCCAGCCGGATCGCGCTCATGGTCGCCTCGGTGCCCGAGCTGACCAGCCGGACCTGCTCGACCGGCTCGACGCGCGCGACGATCTCCTCGGCCAGCAGCACCTCGCGCTCGGTCGGCGTCCCGAAGGAGAAGCCGTCCAGCGCGGCGGCCTGCACCGCCGCCAGCACGTCCGGGTGGGCGTGCCCGAGGATCATCGGCCCCCAGGAGCACAGCAGGTCGACGTACTCGCGTCCGTCGGCGTCGGTCAGGTACGGCCCGCTGGCCGAGGCGATGAAGCGGGGGGTGCCGCCCACGGCGCGGAAGGCCCGCACGGGTGAGTTCACCCCGCCGGGGATCACCGCGCTCGCGCGCTCGAACAGCGCGGCGGAGGCGGGAGCGGGAGGGGTCGTCGGGGCAGGCGTCGACGCGGTCACGTGCCCCATCCTCGCAAGCTCCGGGGGGTGCGGTCGCCCCAGGGGCGTCTACGACCGCGTGTCGGAGGTCGGTCGTGACGGACCTCACGTCCCGGCCCAGGCCTGTTCGACAGCCGCCGCCGAGCAGCCGGTCAGGTCCACCACAGGTACCAGCCCTGCCGGCCCGTGCGCCGGCACTCGTGGGGCTTGACCACCTGCGGCCTCGACTCGGCGTCGGCCAGCCCGAACGAGGCCTGCACCGACGCCCAGAAGGCGCCGCACTCGCAACCGGTCGCGGCGCACGGCTCGTCGGACTCGACCAGCAGGAACTCGTCGAGCTCGGGGTGGTCGTAGACGACGATGCCCTCGGCCGTCAGCCGCTCGTCGTCCCGGCACGGCGGGACGAGGTACCCGTGGACCTCGACCTCGGCCGGGTGCCCGACGGCCGCCACGAGCACCGCGCCCAGGGAGGGAGCGGCGTTCTGCCGGTCGGCCAGCTCCGGACCGGTGAGCACCGACAGCAACCGGGCGGCCGTCGTCCAGGGCAGGTCGCGGAAGCGGGCGACGTCGCCCTGGCTGCGCGGGCGGCTCAGCACGAACGGCTCGACGAGGTCGAGGTAGTCCGCCGTGCGGCTCGGGGAGCCGGCGGCGAGACGGTCCCAGCACTGCCGCAACGTCTCGCGGGTGCCGCAGGGAGCGGAGGGGTCGCAGGGCCGCGGGGGTGCCGGGGTGCGGGTCTGGATCGTCATGCCGTCGAGGGTGCGACGGGCACGCCGGTCGCGGGACGGGCCGGGAGGGCGCTGTGGACGGCGAGCCCCGCCGCGAGGGCTGTGGAGACCGCGGCGTCACCGGCCCCACCCGTCCCCGGCCCCGGCCGGGTCAGCTCCAGGACGGCGCGTCCGCCAGCGGCTGGTTGAAGCGCAGCTGGTTGCCGGAGGGGTCGCGCGCCCCGAAGTCGCGCACGCCGTACTGCTGGTCCACCGGCTCGGACGTGATCTCGACACCCGCGGCCGACAGCTTGTCGTGCAGCGCGTCGACGTCGTCGGTGGTGAAGATCAGCCGGGACAGCAGCCCCTTGGCCAGCAGGTCGCCCGCGACCTCGCGGTCGGCGGGCGAGGCGTCGGGCCAGGACTGCGGCGTCTCCAGGACGACGTGGACCTCGGGCTGGTCGGGCGGGGTCACCGTGACCCACCGCATGCCCTCGTAGGAGACGTCCTGGGTCACCGCGAAGCCGAGCGTGTCGCGGTAGAACTTCAGCGCCGCGTCGTGGTCGTGGACGGTCAGGAGAACCTGGGAGACGGTCAGCATGGGAACGACGCTAGGGCGGGTCAGGCCCGCGGGGCTTCTCCGATCCTGCTCGTCGCGCGAAGACGACTCGGGCGTGCCATCCGCGCGAGCACGCAGCTGGGGATGGCCGCGGCCGCGGAGTGGTCGCGGGCGCGGTAGGCGCTGGGGGTCTCCCCCACCAGCCGGGTGAACCGGGCGCTGAAGGACCCCAGCGACGAGCAGCCGACGGCGAAGCAGGCCTGCGTGACCGACACGTCACCGCGCCGCAGCAGCGCCTTGGCCCGCTCGATGCGGCGGGTCATGAGGTAGTCGTAGGGCGTCTCGCCGAAGGCGGTCTTGAAGCTGCGGGAGAAGTGCCCCGGCGACATCAGCGCCTGGTGGGCGAGCACGGCCACGTCCAGCGGCTGCGCGTGGTCCCGGTCGATCCGGTCGCGGACCCGCCGCAACCGCACGAGGTCCTCCCTCGACAGTGGCACTCCTCGAGTGTGGCCCCGGTCGTCCCCCGTCCGCCACCTCCGCAGCCACCGGTCGTCAGCCACCGGCAACGCACAGGTCACCTGGACTCACCAGGGTTGCACCGTGACCTCCTCGCAACCCTCCCGCCGCCTACTGCTCGGCGCCGGCCTCGGTCTCAGCACCGTCGCCGCCACCGCCGGCACCTCCGCCTCGGCCACCGCCTCGGCCACCGCCTCACGGCGCTCCGACCGGCTGCGGTTCGCCGCCGACGGCACGTTCCGGATCGTGCAGTTCAACGACACCCAGGACAACCACCGCACCGACGTGCGCACCGTCGAACTCGTCGAGCGCACGCTCGAGGCGGAGAACCCGGGGTTCGTCGTCGTCAACGGGGACGTCGTGAACGGCGACATGACCACGGAGCAGGAGGTGAAGCAGGCCTACCACAACGTCGTGCTGCCGATGGAGGAACGCGGCATCCCCTGGGCCATCACGTTCGGCAACCACGACGAGGACTCCGCCGAGGTCACCGGCATGACCGAGCCGCGCATCCGCGAGTTCCTGCGCGGGTACCGCTGGTACGTCGGCGCGACCGCCGACGGTGTGAGCGGCGACTCCAACCAGGTGCTGCGGATCCGTTCGTGCTCCTCGCGGGACACCGCGTTCGCGGTGTGGCTGCTGGACTCGGGCCGGTACTCCCCCGAGACGGTGGCCGGCCAGGCCGTCGAGGAGTACACCTACGAGACCATCCACTCCGACCAGGTCGACTGGTACCGGCGGACCTCCCTGGAACTGCAGGGCCGTTCGGCCGAGCCCGTGCCCGGCCTGATGTTCTTCCACATCCCGCTGTGGGAGTTCCGGCACATGTGGTTCGGATCGCCCACCGGGTCGACCGAGGCCGAGCACGAGGCGGCCGTCGCCAAGCACGGCATCGTCGGCGAGCGCAACGAGCGGGAGTACACCGCGCAGTTCAACCCCGGTCTGTTCCACACCGCCCTCGAACGCGGCGACGTCAAGGGCATGTTCTGCGGCCACGACCACGTCAACGACTACGTGGGGAACTACTTCGGCATCCAGCTCGGCTACGGACCCGGCACCGGGTTCGGGACGTACGGCCTCGAGGGCGAGGAGGTGCACCGGATGCGTGGCGCGCGGGTGTTCGAGCTGGACGAGAACCACGGGGGCGTCTTCAAGGCCACCCGGACGGTGTTCGCCTCCGACTTCGGCATCGACCTGTCCCCTGCACCGCAGCCGCTGGAGAACCCCACCCCCGTCGGCCGCTGACGCCGTGTTCCGGTGGCGGTCACCCGCCACCGGAACCCCGCGTCACCGCGACAGCGCGAACACCGTCGTCGTGCGGTACTCCTGCCCGGGCCGCAGCACCGTGGACGGGAACTGCGGCTGGTTCGGGGAGTCGGGGAAGTGCTGGGTCTCCAGCGCCACACCGTCGCCCTGGCGGTAGGTCCCGCCACCGGTGCCCACGAGCGTCGCGTCGAGGAAGTTGCCCGAGTAGAACTGCAACCCGGGTTCCGTCGTCGAGATCCGCACGGTGCGGCCGCTGCGGCGGTCGTGCAGGATGGCGGCCTCCTCGAGCTCGTCGTCGGTCTCCCGGTCCAGCACCCAGTTGTGGTCGTACCCCTGCCCGAACAGGATCTGCTCGTAGGGCTGGCGGATCCGCTCCTCGATCCTCGTCGCGGAGCGGAAGTCCATCGGGGTGCCCGCCACGGGCGCGATCTCCCCGGTGGGGATGAGCGTCTCGTCGACGGGGGTGAACCCGCTGGCGTGGATGGTCAACTCCTGGTCCAGGGCGTTGCCGGTCCCCTCCCCGGCCAGGTTCCAGTAGCTGTGGTTGGTGAGGTTCACCACGGTTGCGGCGTCGGTCGTGGCGAAGTAGTCCAGGCGCAGCCGCCCCCACCGGTCGAGGGTGTAGGTGACCTCGACGTGCAGGTTCCCCGGGTACCCCTGGTCCCCGTCGGGGCTGTCGAGCACGAGCTTCAGCCCCACCTCCTCGCCGCCCGTGACCGGTGCGGCCGACCACACCCTCCGGTCGAAGGAGTCGGTGCCGCCGTGCAGGCTGTTGGGGTCGTTGTTGATGGGCAGCTGGTGCTCGACGCCGTCGAGGGTGAACCGGCCCTCGGCGATGCGGTTGCCGTACCGGCCGATGAGCGCACCGAAGTACGGACCGGGGTTGTTGTGCTCGACGTAGCCCTCGAGGTCGGCGAAACCGAGCACGACGTTCTGCACCCGGCCGCGGCGGTCGGGGAACTCCAGGCTCTGCAGGATCCCGCCGTAGGTGAGGATCCGGGCGGTGACCTCACCGTTGGTCAGCGTCCAGCGCTCGACGTCGGTGCCGTCCTCGAGGGTTCCCCAGGCCTCGGTGGCCAGCCCGGGGCCGGCCGGGTGCGCTGCCGCAGGTGCGGCGGCGGCACCGACGAGGGCGGCGGCTCCCGTGGCGGCGAGCACGACGGTCCTGCGTGAGGGGTTGAGGGTCATCCGTGGCTCCTCCTGAGCTCCATCGCTCCGTGATGCCCCTGTGACTGGCGGGGCTCGTGAGGACCGTAGGCCCGGGTGGCGGAACCGTCAACGGCGCCTGCTCACGCGGGAGGTCGTCGGCCGTTCAGCCCAGCCACTCCCGCGCGGCCTCGAGCGCCCAGTAGCTCAGCACGATCTGCGCACCACCCCGGCGCAGCGCCAGCAGCGACTCCAGCGCCACCCGCTCGCGGTCCACCGCGCCGGCCTGCGCGGCGAACTCGACCATCGCGTACTCACCGGAGACCTGGTAGCTGGCCACGGGGACGTCGGCCACGTCGGCGACCGCGCGCAGCACGTCCAGGTACGGCAGACCGGGTTTGACCATGACCATGTCCGCGCCCTCGTCGAGGTCGAGGCGGACCTCGCGCAGCGCCTCGGCGACGTTGGCGGCCGGGTCCTGCTGGTAGGTGCGGCGGTCGCCCTTGAGCTGGGAGTTCACGGCCTCGCGGAACGGGCCGTAGAAACCACTGGCGTACTTCACGGCGTAGGCGAACAGCGAGACGTCCTCGAAACCGCCCGAGTCCAGCGCCTCGCGCAGGAACGCGATCTGCCCGTCCATCATCCCGCTGGGCCCCAGCACGTGCGCCCCGGCGGTGGACTGGGCCAGCGCCATCGACGCGTACCGGTCCAGGGTGGCGTCGTTGTCGACGCGACCCTGCGCGTCCAGCACGCCGCAGTGGCCGTGGTCGGTGAACTCGTCCAGGCACAGGTCGGCCATGACGACGATGTCGTCGCCCACGGCGTCGCGCACGTCCTTCAGCGCGACGTTGAGGATGCCGTCGGGGTCGTCGGCGCCGGAGCCCACGGCGTCCAGCTCCTCGGGCACCCCGAACAGCATGATCCCGCCGAGCCCGGCCGCCACGGCCTCCTTCGCCGTCCGGACCAGCGAGGACCGGGTGTGCTGCACGACACCCGGCAGCGTCCGGACGGGCTGCGGTTCGGTGATGCCCTCACGGACGAACACCGGCAGCACGAGGTCCCCCGGGCGCAGGTGCACGTCCGTCACCAGCCGGCGCATGGCCGGGGTGGACCGCAGACGACGCGGGCGGATCGGCAACTGCACCACGGGGAACTCCTTCGACTTCAGCGCGCCCGACGGCGCGCGGACGACTTCTTCTGGCTGGGCCGCAGGACCGGCTCGCCCGCCTCGGCGGCGGCGAGCCGCATCCCCTGCCCGAACGCCGCCAGCGCCTCGACGAGGGCGTCGGCGCTGGGCTCGGCGGCCAGGACGTCGACCCGCAGGCCGTGCTCCTCGGCCGTCTTGGCGGTCGCCGGCCCGATGCAGGCAACAACGGTCGAGGGGTGCGGCTTCCCGGCGATCCCGACGAGGTTGCGCACCGTCGAGCTGGAGGTGAACACGACCGCGTCGAAGGCCCCGGTCTTGATGGCGTCGCGCACCGGCGCGGCCGGCGGCGCAGCGCGCACCGTGCGGTAGGCGGTGACGTCGTCGACCTCCCAGCCGTACTCCTGCAGACCCGCGACCAGCGTGTCGGTCGCGATGTCGGCGCGCGGCAGGAACACCCGGTTGATCGGGTCCAGCACGTCGTCGTAGGGCGGCCAGGCCTCCAGCAGACCCGAGGCCGACTGCTCGCCCGAAGGCACCAGGTCCGGCTCGATCCCCCACTCGCGCAACGCTTCCGCGGTCACACCACCGACGGCGGCGACCTTCAGGCCGGAGAACGCGCGGGCGTCGAGACCGTACTCGGTGAACTTCTCCCGCACGGCCCGGACGGCGTTGACGGAGGTGAACCCGATCCACTCGTAGCGGCCGGTCACCAGGCCCTTGACGGCCTTCTCCATCTGCTGCGGCGTGCGCGGCGGCTCCACCGAGATGGTCGGCACGACCTCGGCCGTGGCGCCGTGGTCGGACAGCTTGCCGGTGATGCCGCCGGCCTGCTCCTTGGTGCGCGGCACCAGGACGCGCCAGCCGAACAACGGCTTGGTCTCGTACCAGGAGTTCTGCTCGCGCAACGCGACGACGTCACCGATGACGGCCGTCGTCGGCGACCCGTCGAGGGCCGTGGCGATCGGCTCCAGCTCACCCAGGGTCGTCGTGGTCGTCGACTGGGTCGTCGTGGTGCCGTGCGAGGTCAGCGCGACGTGCGTCGCGGCCGACCGGCCCGCGCCGAGCAGCCCGCGCGCGGCGGCGGCGATGTCGTCACCGGTGCCGAGCACCACGACCGTGGCGTCGGAGTCGGCGTGCCGGGACCAGTCCAGCGACCGCCCCGCGGGGTGCACGACGTTGACGCTGGAGGTGCTCGGGGTCGTCATCGGCACCCCGGCGTAGGCCGGGACGGCGTTGACGGCCGAGACACCCGGCACCACGTCGAAGGAGACGCCGGCCTTGCGGCAGGCCGCGACCTCGTCCACCAGGCCGGTGAACGTCGACGGGTCGCCGTCCATGAGCCGCACGACGCGGCCGCCGGCCTTGGCGGCCTTCACGACGAGCTTGGCGCGCGCGGCGCGGGTCAGGGGCTGCCCGTCGTCGCCGAACCCGGCGTCGACGACCTCGACCCCGGAGCGGCCGAAGCGGGCCACCAGGTCCTCGCGGCTGCCCTGGTCCAGCACCACGACGTCGGCGGTGGCCAGCAGGTCCACGGCGCGGACCGTCAGCAGCCCCGGGTCGCCCGGGCCGGCGCCGACGAAGGAGACGTGACCGAGCGCCTTGTCGCCCTTGGTGGCCTTGTCGGAGCCCTTGGCCGGCTTGGCGCCGGACTTGCCGGTCACCTTCTTGGACCTGGACTGCGCGGGCACCTCGTCGCGCTCCTTCGCGTCGACCACCTCGGGCGCCTCGGTCAGGATGCTCACCTCAGGAGCGTCCGTGACCAGGTCGACCGTTCGCTCGGCCGGCACCTCGACCGGCTGGGCGACCAGGGGGCTGTTCGTCATCGTGCTCACGAGCCACTCTCCGGATCGGGACGTGGACCGTCGCCGGGACGGTCCTGGGGGTGGTTCTCCGGGGCGACCTTCGCACCGCCGTCGGCGGTGTTCCACAGTGCGTCCCGCAGTTCGTTGCGCAGCAGGTCGTGGGCGACACCGGCTCCGAGGGACCGCGCGGCGTCCTCGTCCGGGACGCCGGCGAACGCCGCCGTGCGCCGGACCAGCGCACCCGCGCCGTCCTGGACCGCCACGTGCAGCGTCGAGGCGTCGGCGTAGGCGCCGACGGGTGCCGAGCAACCCGATTCCAGGGTGGCCAGCAGCTGCCGCTCGGCCGCCACGGCCCGGCGCACCGCCGGGACGTCGAGCACGGCCAGCGCGGCGACCACCTCGGCGTCGTCGGCCCGGCACTCCACGGCCAGGGCGCCCTGCCCGGGGGCGGGCACGAAGGTGTCCGGTGCGAACAGCTCGCTGATCTCGGCCGACCGCCCGATCCGCGCCAGGCCCGCCGCGGCCAGCACGACGGCGTCGAGCTCACCGGAGGTCACGAAGCCGATGCGGGTGTCGACGTTGCCGCGGATCGCGACGACGTCGAGGTCGGGTCGCAGGGCCTTCAGCAGGGCCTGCCGCCGCGGGGAACCGGTGCCGACGCGGGCACCGGCGGGCAGCTCGGCCACCGTCCGGCCCCCCGAGGCCACCAGCGCGTCGCGCGGGTCCTCGCGTTCGGGCACCACCATCGCCAGGCCCGGCGCCGCGGCCGTCGGCAGGTCCTTGAGCGAGTGCACGGCGAGGTCCACCTCGCCGCCGAGCAGCGCGTCGCGCAGGGCCGAGACGAAGACGCCGGTGCCGCCGATCTGCGCCAGCGGCGCGCGGTTCACGTCGCCGTGCGTGGTGACCTCGACCAGCTCGACCTCGGAACCGGCCCGGCGCAGGGCGTCGGCGACCCAGGAGCTCTGGGTGGTGGCCAGGGCGCTGCGGCGGGTGCCGAGCCGGAGGACGCGGGTCTGCGGTGCGGGAGTCACGACACGCGTCCCACGGCGTCGGCGACCGTTCCCGACAGCGGCGCGTCCCCGGGCAGCGTCACCGCGCCGGACGTGCCGACCTCGAGGTCGAACAGGGCCCGCAGCGCGGCGGCGTACCCGACGCCGCCGGGGGCCTCGGCCAGCTCCTTCACCCGCACCGTCGGGGTGTGCAGCAGCTTCTCCACGATCCGGTGGACCGTGCGGTCGACCTCGGAGCGGGTGGACTCGTCCAGGTCGACGCGGCTGGCCAGCCGGCGCATCTCGGCCTCGACCACGTGCCGGGCCTGCGCCCGCAACGCCACGACGGTGGGGGCCACGTCGGCGGCCCGCAGCGACGCGGCGTGCGCGGCCACCTCCTCGGCCACGATGGTCCGCACCGAGCGCAGGTCGTCGGCCACGGCCGAGTTCGCCAGGTCCCTGCCCAGCCCCTCCAGGTCCACCAGGTGCGCGCCGGGCAGGGTCGCCACGTCCGGGTCGACGTCGCGCGGCAGGGCCAGGTCGGCCAGGAACAGCGGCCGTTCGGGACGGTCCAGCAGGGCCGAGGCGACGATCGCGACGTCCAGGACGTGCCCGACGGCGCCCGTGCAGCTGACCACGAGGTCGGCCGCGGCCACCTCGGCGCGCAGGTCGTCCAGGGCCACGGCGCGGCCGCCGACGGCGCTCGCCAGCCGCTGCGCCCGGTCCGGGGTGCGGTTGGCGACGATGACGTCCAGCCCCGCGCGGGCCAGCGTCGTGGCGACCAGCGCGCTCATCGCCCCGGCCCCCACGACGAGGGCGCGCCTGCCGGCCAGCTCGCCGACGACCGGGGTGGCGCGGGCCATCGCGGCGTCGACCAGGGAGGCCCCGGCGGCGTCCAGGCCCGTCTCGGAGTGGGCGCGCTTGCCCACGCGCAAGGCGTTCTGCAGCAACCGGTCCAGCGTTCCGCCGGCCAGGCCGCGTTCGTGCAGACCGCGCAGGGCGCCGCGCAGCTGGCCGATGATCTGGCTCTCGCCCACGGCCATCGAGTCCAGCCCGCAGGCGACGCGGAACAGGTGCTCGACGCCGGCGTCCTCGTAGTGCACGTAGAGCTGCTCGCCGAGCTCGTCCGCGCCCAGGCCGATGCGCCGGCACAGCGCGTCACCGACGTCGGCGACCCCGCCGTGGAAGCGCGACACGTCGCAGTAGAGCTCGACGCGGTTGCAGGTGGAGAGCACGAACGCCTCGTCGACGTGCGGCGACGCCGTCAGCTGCTCGACGACCTCCTCGGCCGCGGCGGCGTCGAAGCTCGCACGCTCCAGGACTCCCAGCGAGGCCGTCCGGTGGGACAGGCCCACGACCATGAGCGCCACTCAGACCACCTCCCCGATGCGGGGGCGCGGGGGCGTCACGAGGGACTCCAGCGGGGTCTGCAGCGGGCGGTCGGTGGGGGCGGTCGCCGGGCTGGTCGCACGGACGGCCCGCCGCTGGGCGTGGAAGGCGAGGATCTGGAGCTCCGAGGCGAGGTCGACCTTGCGCACGTCCACGTCGGCGGGGACGCGCAGCACGGTGGGGGCGAAGTTCAGGACGCTGGTGACACCGGCGGCGACGAGCCGGTCGCAGACGGCCTGGGCGTGCTCGGCCGGGACGGCCAGCACGCCGATGGTGGGTTGGCCGGGGCGGACCACGGCGGGCAGGTCGGCCAGCGGGCGCACCCGCATGCCGTTGACGACCTCGCCGACGACGTGGGGTCCGTCGTCGAACAGCCCGACGACGCTGAAACCGCGGGAGGCGAACCCGCTGTAACCGGCCAGCGCGTGCCCGAGGTTGCCGATGCCGACGATGACGACGTTCCACGGGACCGTCTGGCCGAGGTGGTCGGCGATCTGCCGGCGCAGCTGGGCGACGTCGTAGCCGACACCGCGGGTGCCGTAGCTGCCCAGGTGGGACAGGTCCTTGCGCAGCTTGGCCGAGCCGACGCCGACGGCCTCGGCCAGGGCCTCGGAGGACACGGTGCGCAGACCGGCCTCGGCCAGCGCGGTGAGCGCACGCAGGTACTGCGGCAGTCGCGCCACGGTCGCTTCGGGGACGTCGACCGTCCCCACCTCGTCCTCGTCCACAGCGGTCAGACCGGCATCCTCGTACGCGTTGCTCCCGGCTCCGGAGACCCCCGGAGCCGCTGGTCGTGCGCCAGCAGACTAGGCTCTTGTGAACCCGCGCACAAAGTCGTGAGCGTCGTGGGTGACGAGCGCCACGTCCGTCCTGAACTGCGCATTCGCAGGAAGGGTCACCTCACCGCCCCCTCCCGCACGGTCGCGTCAGCGTCGTCGCCGCCACCACCGGCGGCCCGCCAGCGCGTCGGTCAGACGCCCCGCGTCCAGCCGCCCGAAGTCGCGTTCGGCCCCGTCGACGAGCACCACGGGGACCTTGTCGGAGTAGCGCCGCAGCAGGTCCGGGTCGGCGTCCACGTCGACCTCGCTCCAGGAGGTGCCGGTCGCCGCGGCCACGGTCCGCACGACCTCGCGTCCCTCGTCGCACAGGTGGCAGCCGACCCGTGAGACCAGCACCACCCGGCCCGACCCTGCGTCACGCATCCACCACTCCCCTGTCCGGACGGCGTCCTACGATGCCGCGGTGCCCCAGTCCAACGTCGTACCCCGCACCGCCGGGCCGAGCGTCCCGTCCCGGGTCGACGCGGCGTTCTTCGACCTCGACAACACCATGGTCCGGGGCGCCTCGCTGTTCTACTTCGCCCGGGGGCTGGCCGCCCGCGGCTTCTTCTCCCGCCGCGAACTGCAGGGCTTCGCCCGCCGGGCGCTGCACTACACGCTGCGCGGGGAGGACCTCGGCCGCCTCGGGGAGGTCCTGGAACTGGGCCTGGCCTTCGTCGCGGGCCACTCCACCGCGACGATCGAGCAGATCGGCGAGGAGGTCTACGACGAGCACGTCGAGGCCAAGGTGCGCGCCGGCACCCGGACGCTGGCCCGCCGGCACCTGGCCGCGGGTGCTCCCGTGTGGCTGGTGACGGCCGCCCCCATCGAACTGGCCGGGGTCGTCGCCCGCCGCCTGGAGCTGACCGGCGCGCTGGGCACCGTGGCCGAGTCCGTCGACGGCGTCTACACCGGGCGGCTGATCGGCCAGCCGCTGCACGGCCAGGCCAAGGCCGACGCCGTGCGCGAGCTGGCGGCGGCCGAGGGCTTCGACCTGGCCCGGTGCGCGGCGTACTCCGACTCGGCCAACGACCTGCCGCTGCTGTCCCTGGTCGGCTTCCCGGTGGCCGTCAACCCGGACACGAAGCTGCGCCGCCACGCCGCAGTTCACGGCTGGCCCGTGCACGAGTTCCGGCAGTGGCAGCACGCCGTGCGCTGGACGCGCCGGATCGGCGGGGCCGGGGCGGTCGCGGCCGGGGCGGTGGTCGTGGCGGGACTGCTGCGGCGGCGCTGACGGCGCAGCAGGAAGGGTGCGGACCCGGTGGCCCGCCCGCCCTGCGGAGCCCGTGAACACCGGAGGGCGGGCTCCCCGTGGGGAACCCGCCCTCCGACGACTCACTTCTTGTTGCGGCGCTGGTGACGCGTGCGGCGCAGCAGCTTGCGGTGCTTCTTCTTCGCCATGCGCTTGCGACGCTTCTTGATGACAGAGCCCAAGGGGTCCTCGCTCACTCGATCGACTGGTGGTGCCTGTTGCCGTCCCACCAGTGCGTGACCGGCAGACCGACGCGCCGCCCGGGAGCGGCAGACCGACGTCGAGTCTACCCGTCGTTCACACCGGGGAGTGGACACCCCGGAGTGTCGCGGCGGGTGATCAGGCGGTGTCGATGTAGGACTGACGCAGGTACTCGTGCACCGCGTCCTCGGGCACCCGGAAGGAGCGACCGACCCGCACCGCGGGCAGCTCCCCGTTGTGCACCAGGCGGTACACCGTCATCTTCGACACGCGCATCATCGACGCGACCTCGGCCACGGTCAGGAACCGGACCTCGGACAGCGGGCGATCCTCAGGCATCCCCACAGCACCCTTCAGTTTGCGCGCCAGCGGTGCGCCGTCCACCGCGGACGGCCCGGTGGGGGCGCGTTCACTGACCACTGTAGGGGCACGTGTGACGTGCGTGGAAGATCTTCGTGTCCGAAAAGTCACGCAGCGTGACTTAGACACGCTGTGACCAGCGACAACGCTCTGTGAAATTTCCGGGGTCAGTCGAAGTCGGGGTCCAGGCCGTGCAGCGGGAAGGCCGCCCGCCGGGTCGCCAGGATCGCCCGGTCGACGGGGTCGTCGGGGTCGTAGCCCGCCTCCCACCCCGTGAACGTGGCCGGCTCACCGTCGGTCATCGACACCGGCGCCTCCCGGCCGAAGACCTCCTCCACGTGCCGGCGCCAGCCCTCCGGCAGCGGCATCGCCGGGTCCAGCGGCTGCTGGGACGCCTCGGCCACCAGGTGGGCCCAGGTGCGCGGGACGACGTCGACGACCTCGTAGCCGCCCCCGCCGAGCGCGAGCCAGCGGCCCTGCGCCGCCTCGTGCGCCAGCCGGTGCATCGAGGCGGCCGCCACCCGCTGGGCGTCGACCGAGACCTGCAGGTGCCCCAGCGGGTCCAGGGCGTGGGTGTCGCAGCCGTGCTGCGTCACCAGCACGTCGGGGGCGAAGGACGTCACCAGCTGGGGAACGACGGCGTGCACGGCCCGCAGCCAGCCCGCGTCCCCCGTGCGGGCCGGCAGCGCCAGGTTCACCGCGCTGCCCAGCGCGTCCGGGCCGCCGAGCTCGTCGGCGAACCCCGTCCCCGGGAACAGCGTCGTGCCGGACTCGTGGACGCTGATCGTCAGCACCCGCGGGTCGTCCCAGAAGACCGCCTCGGTGCCGTCGCCGTGGTGGCAGTCCAGGTCGACGTAGACGATCCGCTCGGCCCCCTCGCGCAGCATCGCCACGATGGCCGCCGCGGCGTCGTTGTAGACGCAGAAGCCGCTGGCGCAGCCCGGTTTCGCGTGGTGCATGCCGCCGCAGAAGTTAACCCCGTGCAGGGTCTGCCCGGCCACCAGCGCACGGCCGAGGTCGACCGAGCCGCCGACGATCCGGGCCGCCGCCTCGTGCATGCCGGGGAAGGCCGGGTCGTCCTCGGTGCCCAGCCCGAAGACCGCCTGGGCCTGCTGCGGATCGGCCGAGGCCGCCTTGACGGCCGCCACGTAGGCCGGGTCGTGGACGCTGGTCAGCAGCTCGTCGTCGGCCGGTTCGGCGGACACGACGCGCACGCCGGGACGCTCGAAGAGCCCGAACTCCTCGCACAGCTGGGCCGTCAGGGCCAGCCGGACCGGCGCCATCGGGTGCCAGCGACCGAAGTCGTACCCGTTGAAGGCGGGGTCCCAGACGATGTCCACCCGATCGACCACGTCAGCCCCCCGACAGCTGCTCGGACCGGACCGCAGCCGCTTCCACGGCCGAGACCAGCGCCGCCCGCACCCCGGAGTCGTCCAGCTGGCGCAACGCGGCCGCCGTCGTCCCGGCCGGGGACGTGACCTGCTCGCGCAGGACGGTCGGGTGCTGACCGGTCTCGCGCAGCATCGCGCCCGCCCCCACGACGGTCTGGACGACCAGCTCGGTCGCCGTCGCGCGCGGCAGGCCCAGCAGGACGCCCGCCTCGACCATCGCCTCCACGACGTAGAACACGTACGCGGGCCCCGAACCGCTCAACGCCGTCACGGCGTCGAGGTGCTTCTCGGCCAGCACCACCGTCCGGCCGCACGAGCGCAGCAGGTCCTCGGCCTCGGCCAGCTGCTCGTCCCCGCACGCCGAGCCGGCCGTGAGCGCCGCCATCCCCTCGTCGACCAGCGACGGCGTGTTCGGCATGACGCGCACGACGGCGGTGCCCGGGTGCAGCCGGGCCTCGATCGCTGCCGTGGTCACCCCGGCGGCCAGCGAGACGACGAGGGCGTCCGGCGCCAGGTGCGCGGCGATCGAGTCCAGCAGCGCCGGCAGGTCCTGGGGTTTGACGGCGAGCAGGACGGTGGAGGCCGCGCGCACGGCCGTGACGTCGTCGACGACGCGGACGCCGAACCGCTCGTGCAGCTCCCGGCCCCGGCCCGCGCGGCGGTCCACGACCAGGACGTCACCGGGGTCGCGCCCGGCGCGCAGCAGCCCGCCGAGCAGGGTCTGCCCCATCACCCCCGCACCCACCAGCGCCAGCATCAGGAAGCCACCTCCGGGGTGCGGGCCAGGTGGGCCCGCGCGAACTCCAGCGTCCGGGCCAGCGCCTGTTCCCGCGCCGCCCGGTCCCGTGCCTTGCGGGTGTTCACCTCGGCCACCACCGTTCCTGAGAATCCGTTGCGCACCAACTCGTTCAGCGCCGCGGCGACGGGCTGGGAACCGTCGCCGGGCACCAGGTGCTCGTCCTTGACCGAGCCCGTCCCGTCGCACAGGTGGACGTGGGCCAGCCGTGAGGCGAAGGCCCGGGTGAGTTCGAGGCTGTCCTGCCCGGACGTCGCGGCGTGGGAGTAGTCCAGCGTCAGGTTCCGGTACCCGGCGTGCGTGGGGTCCCAGCCGGGCGCGTAGGCGACGACCTCCCGGCCGCGGGCGCGCCAGGGGAACATGTTCTCCACCGCCAGGACGAGCCCGGTGCGGTTCTCGAGCGACTCGATCCCGGCGGCGAAGCCGCTCGCGTACTCGCGCTGCCAGCGGAACGGCGGGTGGACGACGACGGTGCCGGCGCCCAGGGAGGCGGCCAGTTCGCACGACTTCTCCAGCTTGCCCCAGGGGTCGCCGCGCCCCCAGGTGCGCTGGGTCAGCAGCAGCGTCGGCGCGTGGACCGACAGGACCGGCACCCCGAAGTGGTCGACGAGCCGGCGCAGGGCGGCGGCGTCCTGGCTCACCCGGTCGGTCCACACCAGCACCTCGACGCCGTCGTAGCCGAGCCGCGAGGCGATCTCGAACGCCGCGGTCGTCGACTCCGGGTACGAGCAGGTGGTCGACAGCCCCACCGGGACGCGTCGGTCGTCCTCGCAGGTGTCTTCGCCTGTGCGTTCCAGCGCGGGTACGGGCACGGGCGACAACCTAGAACGTCTCGGTACCGGTGAGGGAATGGATCCGGTCGGCGGCACCGATCGCGTCCAGCCGGCGCAGGATGATCCCCTCGCGCAGCGCCCACGGGCCGACGAGGGCCTCCTCGACGCCGAACAGCTCGAAGGCGGCCTCGGCGACGAGGGCACCGGCCAGCAGCTGCGGGGCGCGTTCGACGCTGACCCCGGGCAGCTCGGCGCGGCGCTGGGCGCTCATCTCCGCCAGCCGCGGAACCCACGCGGACACGTCCGCGCAGCTCAACGTCCGCCGCACCATCGGGCCCTCCTCGCGCGGCGCCGCACCGCAGATCCGGCCCAGGCTGCGGAAGGTCTTGCTCGTCACCACGACCCGGTCCGGAACGCCGGCGCGGGTGACGTCGCGCACGCGGGAGGCGATCTGCTGACGGACGTACCGGCGCACGTCGCGCACGGCCTCGGCCGACGGCGGGTCCCCGTCGAGGCGGTCGCGGGTCAGCCGCCCGGCGCCCAGCGGCAGCGAGAAGGAGACGTCCGGCGCCTCGTCCAGGCCCGCGGCGACCTCGAGGGAACCACCACCGATGTCCAGCACCAGCAGCCGGCCCGCCGACCACCCGAACCAGCGGCGCACCGCCAGGAACGTCAGGTCGGCCTCCGCGGTGCCCGGCAGCACCTGCAGGCGCACACCGGTGGCCAGCTCGACGTGGTCGAGGACCTCCTCGCCGTTGACGGCCTCGCGCACGGCCGAGGTGGCGAAGGCCAGCAGCTCCTCGACACCGGCGTCCTCGGCCGCCACGGTCGCGGCCGCCACGGCGTCGGTCAGGGCGGCCACCCCGGACTCGTCGATCGCCCCCTCGGGGGTGAGGTGCTCGGCCAGGCGCAGCAGCCGCCGGGTCGAGTTCGCCGCCAGCGGGTGAGCCCCGGGGTGGGCGTCGACGACCAGGAGGTGGACCGTGTTCGAGCCCACGTCGAGAACACCCAAACGCATCCTGCGACCCTATTGGACGTCAGCGCCTGCTCCGCACGCGCTTACGCTTCAGCGGTGAGCGTCGAGACCCCGCTGGACACCGCCCGCCTGTGGATCGAGTTCCCCGATCCCGAGGACGTCGCGCGCGCTCTGGCCGAGGGCGGCGGGACCGAGCAGCAGCCGGACACCGTCTACCGCTGTGACCTCACCTGGCTCACGAGCGACTACACGTGCATCTTCGGGCGCGGCTGCCCCGGCATCTACTCCGAGTCCCCCGACGTCGGCTGCTGCACGCTCGGCGCCCACTTCACCGAGAAGGCCGACGAGAAGCGTGTCGCGAAGGTCGTGGCCAGGCTGACGCCGGACACGTGGCAGTTCCACGACGAGGGCCGCGCCGGCGGCTGGACCGAGGTCGAGGACGGCGCCCGCAAGACCCGCGTGCACCAGGGCGGCTGCATCCTGGCCAACCGTCCCGGTTTCCCCGCCGGCGCCGGCTGCGCGCTGCACCTGCAGGCCCTGCGCGACGGCGTCGACCCGCTGACGTACAAGCCCGACGTGTGCTGGCAGCTGCCGCTGAAGCGTTCCTACCGCACGGTCACCCGCGGCGACGGCACGACCTACCTCGAGGTCAGCATCGCCGAGTACGACCGCCGCGGCTGGGGCGAGGGCGGTCACGACCTGGACTGGTACTGCACGGGCAACCCCGCCGCGCACATCGGCGAGCGGCCGGTGTTCCGCAGCATGGAGAACGAGCTGCGGGAGATGATCGGCGACGCCGCGTACGAGGAACTGGCCCGGCACTGCGAGGCGCTGGTGGCACGCTCCCGCCGGGGATCGGCGCACCGGCGGCTGCTGCCGCTGACGGTCCACCCCGCCGACCGGACCCGCGCCGGGCTGTGAGTCCGGGCTCGTGAGCTCGGGTGTCGTCCCCAGCCCGAACGTGTGGAACTCCCCCGACGTCTACGAGCTGGAGAACCTCGCCGTCGACCGCGGGCAGCGCATCGAGGCGGCGATGCGCTCGGTGCACGACTGGGCCGGCCTGGACGTCCTCGACGTCGGCTGCGGAACGGGTTTCCACCTGCCCCGGTTCGCCGCCACCGCCCGCTCGGTGACCGGCGTCGAACCGCACCCGCCGCTGCTGCGCCGTGCGCTGCAGCGGGTCCGGGACGTCGGCGGCGTCCGCGTCCTGCACGGGGAGGCCGGCGCGCTGCCGCTGCCGGACGCGAGCGTCGACGTCGTGCACGCCCGCTGGGCCTACTTCTTCGGGCCCGGCTGCGAACCGGGACTGGCCGAGCTGGACCGCGTCGTGCGCCGGGGCGGGACGGCGTTCGTGATCGACAACGACGCGACGCGCTCGACGTTCGGCCGGTGGTTCTCGCGGGCGCTGCCGTCCTACGACCCGCTCGCCGTCGACCGGTTCTTCGCCCGCCGCGGCTGGTCGGCGCAGCACCTGCAGGTGGCCTGGGAGTTCGACCGCCGCGCCGACCTCGAGGCCGTCGTGCGCATCGAGTTCGCCCCCCGGCAGGCCGAGGCGATCCTGGCCGAGCACGCCGGGACCGGCGTCGACTACGCGGTCGTCGTGCGGTACCGGTCGTACTGAGGGTCCGGGGGGTCGCGCCGGGGGTCGCGCCGGGCGCTCTCCACCCGGTCCCGGCCGGCCGACTTGGCGTCGTAGACGGCGGCGTCCGCCGCGGCCAGCGCCTCCTGCCACGGCCCGAGCGCCGCCCCGACGCTGACCGTCACCGCACCGGCGCGGTCGGGCCGGGCCGGGTGCGGCAGGGCCAGGTCGCGCACCGCGGCCCGCAGTCGCTGCCCGGCCGCCAGCACGTCCTGCGGCCGCGCGTCCTGCAGGACGACCACGAACTCCTCGCCGCCGAAGCGGGCCACGACGTTGCCCGGCCGCGAGTGCGCCGCCAGCGCGGCGGCCACCCGGGCCAGGCAGCGGTCGCCCTCGAGGTGGCCGAAGCGGTCGTTGTAGGCCTTGAAGTGGTCCACGTCGACGACGAGCACGCCGACGGTGCGGTCCTGCGGAACGCGTTCGAGCAGCCCGCGCCGGTTGAGCAGCCCGGTCAGCTCGTCGCGCACGGCCGCCTCGGCCAGGGCCCCGATGAGCCGCTCGCGCTCGGCCGCCAGGGCCCGCTCGCGGCGGACGGCGGCGAACCGGGCCCGCTCGCTGCCCTCGACGCTGGCGGCCATGACCAGCCCGAAGAACCCGCTGACGCCGACGGCCAGCAGGGCCGCCAGGTCGCCCGTCCCGGCCTGCGCGCCGACGAGGTTCTGGCTCCACGCGAAGGCGGCGAGCATGGCCGCCAGGCAGGCCGCCGCGCGGCGGACGTCGTTGCGCAGCAGGGTCACGAAGAACACGACCACGACGAAGGCGCCGGCGAAGTAGGCCCCCTCCAGCGCCCCGGGCGCGCTGCTCTGCACGGCCGCCAGCGCCAGGACGACCAGGGCCGCGGCCCCGGCGACCAGGGGGCCGTCCACGCCGGAGGCCGGCACGGCCCGCAGGCGCCGGGCCCGCAGCCACAGGCCGACGAGCACGACGGGCGTGACCACGCCCAGCCGCAGCAGCAGCGACCGGGCCAGCACCTCCGGGGCCAGCGCGAGGTCGACGAGCACGTAGGCGTCGAGCAGCAGCAGACCCAGCAGAGCGGTGGGGACGAAGTAGCGCGAGCGCGCGGCGTTGCGCGCCACCCGGTACTCGTGTTCGAGGTCCTGGTCGAAGGGTCGCAGCCCGGTGAACCACCTCGCCGTCCCCGACCTGTCACGTCCCGTCACCCCCTGGGTCTCGGCCGCCGCGGCCCGTCCCTCCAGCAGCTCTCACCCGCGCGGCCCAAGGTCAGCGCGCAGCTGTGCACGGCCCGTGTCGCCACCTGGGTCGCCGCGCGGGGCCCCGAGCGTGGATGATGGACCCATGAGCGCGCACGCCACCCCGCCGGTCCAGCACGAAGAGCAGCGGGCGATCGCCCCGATCCGGTGGAGCCGACCCAGCGGCGGCACCGTGGCCGCCCTGCTCATCTGGGTGGTCGGCCTGCTCGTGGGCGCCCTCGTCCCGCTGTTCATGCTGGGCTCGGACCCGTACGAGGCCGCCCCCACCGGGCGCATCGTCGTCGGGCTGGCCTTCACGCTCGTCGGCTCGCTGATCATGGTCTTCTCGGCCTACCTGCTGTACCGCAAGAGCGGCTCGATCGGCGCCGCCATCCTGGCCTTCGTGCCGAGCTTCGTGCTCGCGGTCCTGGGCATCCTCATGACGACGATGAAGACGCTCTACGGCAACTGACCACCACCCCGCTCCGAGACGACCCGCCCTCCCGCCCGGGAGGGCGGGTCGTCTCGTTCGTGCCGTGTCGGAGGTGGCGCCTAACGTCGTGCGCGTGCCTGCCAAGAGCTCCCCGAAGGTCCGCCCGTCGTACAGGTGCGCCGAGTGCGGCTGGACGACGGCCAAGTGGGTCGGCCGCTGCGGGGAGTGCCAGGCGTGGGGCACGGTGGAGGAGACCGGCACCACGGCCGTCGTCCGCACGACCGTCCCCGCCCAGGTGCGCGAACCGGCCCGGCCCATCTCCGAGGTCGACGTCGAGGCCGCCCGCGCCGCCCCCACCGGTGTCGACGAGTTCGACCGCGTGCTCGGCGGGGGGCTGGTCCCGGGCGCCGTCGTCCTCATGGCCGGCGAGCCGGGCGTGGGCAAGTCGACGCTGCTGCTGGACGCCGCGTCCCGGGTCGCCGCCAGCGGTCGCACCGTCCTCTACGTCACGGGTGAGGAGTCCGCGGCCCAGGTCCGGCTGCGGGCCGAGCGCATCGGCGCGCTGCGGCCCCGGTTGCTGCTGGCGGCCGAGACCGACCTGGCCACGGTGCTGGGGCACGTGGAGCACTCCGCACCGGACCTGCTCATCGTCGACTCGGTCCAGACCATCGCCTCGGGCGAGGTCGAAGGTGCCGCCGGCGGGGTCTCGCAGGTGCGCGAGGTCGCCGGGGCGCTCATCGGCGTGGCCAAGCGGCGCGCGCTGGCCACGCTGCTGGTCGGGCACGTCACCAAGGACGGGTCGATCGCCGGTCCCCGCACCCTCGAGCACCTCGTCGACGTCGTCTGCCAGTTCGAGGGCGAGCGGCACTCCCGGCTGCGGCTGCTGCGGGCGGTGAAGAACCGGTACGGCCCCACCGACGAGGTCGGCTGCTTCGACCTGGGCGAGGACGGCATCGTCGGGCTGCCCGACCCCAGCGGCCTGTTCGTCTCCGGAACCCCCGAACCCGTTGCGGGAACGTGCATCACGGTGACCCTGGAGGGCCGCCGGCCGCTGCTGGCCGAGCTGCAGTCGCTCGTGGCGGCCGACCAGACCCCGGGCAACGCGCGCCGGGTGACCAGCGGTCTGGAGTCCAGCCGGATGGCGATGGTGCTGGCCGTCGTGCAGCGTCGCCTGGGGGTGGCGCTGGCCAACCGCGACACCTACGTCGCCACCGTCGGCGGGGTGAAGCTCACCGAACCCTCCGTCGACCTGGCCGTCGCGCTCGCGGTGACCAGCGCCGCCAAGGACCGGCCCATCCCGGCGGGGACGATCGCCCTCGGCGAGGTGGGGCTGGCCGGGGAGGTGCGCCGGGTGACCGGGGTGCCGCGCCGGCTGAGCGAGGCGGCGCGGCTGGGTTTCACCTCCGCGATCGTGCCCAAGGGATCGCTGGCCGACGGCAAGGCCCCGCAGGGCCTGCGCGTGCACGAGGTCGAGACGCTCCTCGACGCGTGCGTGCGGGCGCGGTTGGCCTCCTCCTGAGGACGCCGGGGCGGGTGTGCCGCCCGTCCCGGCCGCGCCGCCGGTAGACTCCGCGCCAGGTTCGGGACGAGACGTGGCATTCGGAGGTGACCGGTGGTCGACCGCACCCCCGAGGACGTGCTCCGCCAGACCCTGGCCATCATCGCCCCGGGCACCGAACTGCGTGACGGCCTCGAACGCATCCTGCGCGGCCGCACCGGCGCACTCATCGTCCTGGGTTTCGACCGGGTCGTCGACTCCCTCAGCACCGGGGGTTTCGCCCTCGACGTCGAGTTCTCCGCCACCCGGTTGCGGGAGCTGGCGAAGATGGACGGTGCGATCGTCCTGGACCGGGACGTCTCGCGCATCGTGCGGGCCGCCGTCCAGCTCGTGCCCGACTCCTCGATCGAGACCAGCGAGTCCGGAACCCGGCACCGCACGGCCGAGCGCGTCGCCAAGCAGACGGGTTTCCCCGTCATCTCGGTGTCGCAGTCGATGCGGATCGTGGCCGTCTACACCGGCAACCGGCGGTACGTGCTGGAGGGTTCGGACGCCATCCTGGGTCGCGCCAACCAGGCGCTGCAGACGCTGGAGCGCTACCGCGCCCGCCTCGACGAGGTGACCGGCACGCTGTCCGCCCTGGAGATCGAGGACCTGGTGACGGTCCGTGACGTCTGCTCCGTCGTGCAGCGCATCGAGATGGTCTCCCGGATCGCCGACGAGATCTCCGGGTACGTCGTCGAACTCGGGGTCGACGGCCGGCTGCTGTCGCTGCAGCTGGACGAGCTCGTCGGCGGCGTCGGCCCCGACCGCGAACTCGTCGTCCGCGACTACCTCGAGGCCAGCCGGCACGAGGGCCCGCTGGAGGCGGTCCTGGAGGCGCTCGCCGGCCTGCACTCGGCCGACCTCGTCGACCTGGCCGCGGTCGCGCGGGTCCTGGGTTTCTCCGTCGGCGGGGATTCCCTCGACTCGGCGGTGTCCCCCAAGGGTTTCCGGCTGCTCAACCGGGTTCCGCGACTGCCCGGTGCGATCGTCGAGCGGCTCGTCGACCAGTTCGGGGACCTGCAGAAACTCCTGGCGGCCAGCATCGACGACCTCATGACCGTCGACGGTGTCGGTGAGCAGCGCGCCCGCGCGGTGCGCGAGGGCCTGTCCCGGCTGGCCGAGTCCTCGATCCTCGAACGCTACGTCTGAGGAACGCCGCAGCTGGGGAGGGGCTCCCGGCGGTCAGCCGGTGAAGGCGATCTTGACGGGTTCGGCCGAGACACCGTCCCAGCTCGCGTCGACCGTGTAGTTGCCGTTGCCCACCATCTCCTGCCCGTCGGGGCAGCCCGCGGCCGAACGCTGCCGCGACCAGGTGACCGCCATCGAGCGCGACGTGCCGGGTTCGAGGTCGTAGACCTGCGAGGCCGTCTCGGACTGGCAGTCCTCGCTGGACCAGACCTGGCTGCCCGCCTCGTCGGTGACGGTGAACGTGCGCACGGCGCTGCCGATCTCGGCCGAGCACGTGCTCTCGGAGGTGTTCTCGACCGTCAGGACCAGCCGCGGCGTCGCGCCCGGCCCGTAGGTCGTGGTGTTCGAGGTGAGCGTCACGCTCAGCGCGGACGCCTGGCAGGGGCCGACGGAACCCGTCTCGGTGGGGCTGGCGGAGGAGGTCCCGGTGGGCGAGCCGGTCGGGTCGGTGGGGTCGTCGGTGGGGCTCTGGTCCGGGCTGGCCACCTGGCTGGGATCCAGCTTGGTGGGCTGCTGCGCCGCGGCGTCCTCGGAGCTGGTCAGCGCGCGGATGCCGACGGCGGCCAGGACCACCACCGCGACGAGCGCCAGCAGCACCACCAGCCGACGTCGCCAGTAGGTGCCCCGTCCCTCCGGGCCGACCGGGTGCAGCACGCTGCTCACCGGGCGAAGGTAGGTGCCGGGCGTGCACCGGCGAAGGAGGCGCGCCGTGCGACGATCTGCCGCGATGACGACCGTCTCTCCCCCCGCAGCGCTCCGCACCGTCCCGGACCTGCACGAACGGGTCCTGCGCTGGTACGACGAGCACGCCCGCGACCTGCCGTGGCGGGCCCCGGACCGCTCGCCCTGGGGTGTGCTGGTCAGCGAGGTCATGCTGCAGCAGACCCCCGTGGCGCGGGTCCTGCCGCAGTGGCGGGCGTGGATGGAACGCTGGCCCACGCCGTCGGACCTGGCCGCCGAGCCGCCCGGGGAGGCCGTGCGGATGTGGCACCGGCTGGGCTACCCGCGGCGGGCGCTGCGCCTGCACGCGGCCGCGGTGGCGATCCGCGACGAGCACGGCGGCGCGGTGCCCGACGACCACGCCGCGCTGCTGGATCTGCCCGGCATCGGCGCGTACACCGCCGCCGCGGTGGCCTCCTTCGCCTTCGGCCGCCGGCACGCCGTCGTCGACACCAACGTCCGGCGCGTGCACGCGCGGGCCGTGACCGGAGCGGCCGAACCGGCGCCGTCGCTGACGGCCGCCGAGAACCGGCTGGCCACCGACCTGCTGCCCGACGACGAGGCGACCGCGGCCCGGTGGGCCGTCGCGGTCATGGAGCTCGGCGCGCTGGTGTGCACCGCCCGGTCCCCGCGCTGCGAGGACTGCCCGCTGCTGGACCGCTGCGCCTGGGTGCTGGCCGGTCGCCCCGCGCACACCGGGCCCGCCCGCCGCGCTCAGGCCTGGGCCGGGACCGACCGGCAGGTGCGCGGCAAGCTCCTGGCGGTCCTGCGCGCCAGCGCCGACCCGGTCGCGGCCGAGGACCTGGCCCGGTGCTGGGACGACGCGCTGCAGCGCGACCGGTGCCTGGACGGCCTGGTCGCCGACGGGCTGGTCGAGCCGCTGGAGGACGGCCGCTTCTGCCTGCCCCGCACCTGACGCCGCCCCACCGCCGGGGTCAGTCCTCGGTGGAACCGCGCAGGCGCTTGGTGTCGCCGCGGCGGCGCTTGGCGTCCAGCCGCCGGCGCTGGGACCCCTTCGTCGGCTTCGTGGGGCGCCGGCGGGCCGGCCCCGGGGCGAAGGCCTGCGCGAGCAGCACGCGCAGCCGTTCGGCCGCGGCGGCACGGTTGCGCATCTGGGCGCGGTGCTCGGCGGCCGTGATCGTCAGCACCCCGTCGACGAGACGGCCGGCGAGCCGGTCCAGGGCCCGGGAGCGCAGGTCCTCGGGCACGGACGGCGAGCGCAGCAGGTCGAAGGACAGCTCCACGCGCGAGTCGGTCGTGTTGACGCCCTGCCCGCCCGGACCGCCGGCGCGGGAGAACCGTTCGCGCAGCTCGGCCGCGGGAACGGTCACCCGCCGGTTCACCACGAGGTCCACGCGCGGCAGGCTACGCGCCGGCCCCCGGTGGCGATCGGGCGATGCACGGGCGCACGGGGTTCAGGTGGGGCCGGCACCGGCCGACTCCCTCCTCGTGCCCCCGGCGACCGCCCGCTCCTGCCCCACCCCGACACCGGTGGACGCGCAGAGTGCCCTGCTGGCCGAGCTGCACGACCTCGTCACCGCGGGACGGCCGGACCTGGAGGTGGTGCTGGGCACCGTCGTCACCCGGTTGGCGCAGGACTGCGGCGTGACGTCGGTGCGCGTCGACGACACCGGGCCGGCCGGGGACGCCCGGGTCCTGCCGCTGCGGCTGTTCGGCGAGGACCTGGGGCGGCTGACGGTGCGCGGGCACGCGCTGGGCAGGCTGCGTCCGGACGTCGCGCACGCCGTGGCCCACCACGTCGCCGTCCTCCTGCAGGCGGCCGCCGCCCACCGCGCGCGGGCGCTGGACGCCGCCGCCGCCGACGCGGTCCGCCGGCTGTTCGAGGAGGGCACCCGGGCCACCAGCGTGCAGGCGGCCGGTGAGGTGCTGGCCCGGGTCACGGCGCAGGCCCTGGGGACCGAGAGCGTCGCGGTGCACCTGACCGACGCCGACGGGCGGGTGCACGAGGTCCTCGACCTGGGCGTCAGCCCGCGGGTGGCCGCCGCCCTCCGCGCGCAGGTCGTGGGTGGACTGGCCGGCGACTCCCCCGTGTGGCGCCAGGCCCAACGCGACGGTGGCCCGGTCCTGGCCGACGACGCCGCCGCCCGTCCCGGTCGCCCCGGCGGCTTCATCGAGTGCATGGGCCTGCGCTCCTACGCGGCGATGCCGCTGCTGTCGGCCTCCGGCGCCGTGGGCATGGTCGTGTGCGGCGACGTGAGCGGTCAGCGCAGCTGGACCGAGCGGGACCGGCAGGTGGCCCACCAGCTGGCGATGCAGGGAGCCCTCGTCGTCGACAGCGCCCGGCTGCGCCAGGCCGAGCAGGCGCACGTCGAGGAGCTGCGGCACCGGGCCGACCACGACCCGCTCACGGCTCTGCCCAACCGCCGTCGGTTGCTGGCGGAGGTCGCCGCCGCGCTGCCGGCCGAGCGCGGCGCGCTGCTGCTGTTCGACCTGGACGGGTTCAAGCAGGTCAACGACACGCTCGGTCACCCCGCGGGCGACGAGCTCCTGCGTGCCGTGGGGCGCCGGCTGCGCCGGGAGGTCCGCGACGGTGACCTGGCGGCACGGCTGGGCGGGGACGAGTTCGCCGTCCTGGTGACCGGCACCTCCGCCGAGGAGACCGCGGAGCTCGCCGAACGCCTGTGCGCGGCGGTCCGCCGCCCGGTGGAGGTCGACGGTGCGCAGGCGCGGGTCGGCGCGAGCGTCGGGATCGCGCTGCTGGCCGACCACGGTCGGGACGTTGCCGGGCTGCTGCGGGCGGCGGACGCCGCGATGTACGGCCGCAAGCGCACGGCCCGGGCCGGGGCGCCGGTCGGGGCCGTGGCGACGGCGGAGGTCAGAGGTGTCGCAGCACCTCCTCCAGCACCTCGCCCGGTCCCCCCTGCACCCGCACCCTGAACCCGCGCTCGTCGGGTGCCAGGTCCTCGAGGGTGTCGAGCTGGCTGCGCAGCAGCGAGGCCGGCATGTAGTGGCCCGTGCGCTGGGTCAGCCGCTCCTCGAGGACCTCGGCGGGGACGTGCAGTTCGCAGAACACGACCGAGGGGTTGTCCTCCGCCAGCAGGTCCCGGTAGGCGCGCTTGAGGGCCGAGCAGGTGACGACGACCGACTCCCCGGCTTCCTCCCGTGCGCCGATCCAGTCGGCGATGGACCGCAGCCACGGCCAGCGGTCCTCGTCGGTCAGCGGCGTCCCCGAGCGCATCTTCTCGACGTTGGCCGCGGGGTGGAACTCGTCGCCCTCGGCGTGGGCCCAGCCCCGGGCGGTGGCGATGCCCTGGGCGACGGTGGTCTTCCCGCTGCCCGAGACCCCCATGACGACGACGGTCGTGGTCGTCACCGCTCCCCCTCCGCGACGCGCAGCATCCGGCTGTTGCCCAGCGTGTTCGGTTTGACCCGGGCCAGGTCGAGGAACTCCGCGACACCCTCGTCGTGGCTGCGCAGCATCTCGGCGTAGACGTCGGGCTCGACGGGCGTGCCCTCGATCTCGACGAAACCGTGCCGTTCGAAGAACGCCGTCTCGAAGGTGAGGCAGAAGAGCCGGCCCACGCCCAGGGCGTCGGCGCGGCGCAGCAGTTCGGACAGGATGAGGTGGCCCGTCCCCGTCCCCCGCGCGCTGGGGTCCACGGCCAGCGTGCGGACCTCGGCGAGGTCCTCCCACAGCACGTGCAGCGCCCCGCACCCGACGACCTTCCCGCCGCGCTCGGCGACGACGAACTCCTGCACGGCCTCGTACAGGGTGATGAGTTCCTTGCCCAGCAGGATCCGCTGCCGCGCGTACTCCTCCACCAGGCGCCGGACGTCGCGGATGTCGGACGTGCGGGCGGGGCGGATCACGACGTCGGGCACGGGCGCGATCCTTCCAGACCCGGCCCCGGCGTTCGTCGCGCGGGGTTTGGGCGCGAGGTCACCGCGCGCCCGGTCAACGCGCGCGAGGTCACCGCGCGCCGCCACCGGCGCGCGCGGACCCCGGGGACGCAGAACGGCCCGCCACCCCGGAGGGGGTGGCGGGCCGTCAGGGTCGGGAGGTCAGTCCTCCGTGCCGGCGTCGCCGACGGGGACGGTCACCGGGAGGTCCTCCTTCGAGGTGCCCTCGAAGGTGAACTTCTGCTCCTGCCCCTCGCCCTCGGTGTCCACCGAGACGATCTGACCGGCGCGCAGTTCGCCGAACAGGATCTTCTCGGACAGGACGTCCTCGATGTCGCGCTGGATGGTGCGGCGCAACGGGCGGGCGCCCAGGACCGGGTCGTAGCCCTTGGTCGCCAGCAGCACCTTCGCGGACGGGGTGAGCTCGATGCCCATGTCCTTGTCCTTCAGGCGCGCGTCCACCCGCGTGATGAACAGGTCGACGATCTGGACGATCTCCTCCTGCGTCAGCTGCGGGAACACGACGATGTCGTCGACGCGGTTGAGGAACTCGGGCCGGAAGTGCTGCTTGAGCTCGTCGTTGACCTTCGACTTCATCCGCTCGTAGTTCGTCTGCGAGGTCTGCGACCCCGCGGCGAACCCCGTGCCGACGCCCTTGGAGATGTCCCGGGTGCCGAGGTTGGTGGTCATGATGATCACGGTGTTCTTGAAGTCGACCTGGCGGCCCTGGGAGTCGGTCAGTCGACCGTCCTCCAGGATCTGCAGCAGCGAGTTGAAGATGTCCGGGTGGGCCTTCTCGACCTCGTCGAACAGGACGACCGAGAACGGCTTGCGGCGCACCTTCTCCGTCAGCTGGCCGCCCTCCTCGTAGCCCACGTAGCCGGGGGGCGAGCCGAACAGCCGCGAGACGGTGTGCTTCTCGGAGAACTCGCTCATGTCCAGCTGGATGAGCGCGTCCTCCTCACCGAAGAGGAACTCCGCCAGCGCCTTGGCCAGCTCGGTCTTCCCGACGCCGGTGGGGCCGGCGAAGATGAACGACCCGCCGGGACGCTTGGGGTCCTTCAGACCCGCACGCGTGCGCCGGATGGCCTGCGACAGCGCCTTGATGGCGTCGTTCTGGCCGATGACGCGCTTGTGCAGCTCGGCTTCCATGTTGAGCAGCCGCGAGGACTCCTCCTCGGTCAGCCGGACGACGGGGATCCCCGTCGCCGTGGCCAGGACCTCGGCGATCAGCTCCTCGTCCACCTCGGCGACGACGTCCATGTCACCGGACTTCCACTGCTTCTCGCGCTCGCCCTTCTGCGCCAGGAGCTTCTTCTCCTTGTCGCGCAGCGAGGCCGCCTTCTCGAAGTCCTGCGCGTCGATCGCGCTCTCCTTCTCGCGGCGGACGTCGGCGATGCGCTCGTCGAACTCGCGCAGGTCCGGCGGTGCGGTCATGCGGCGGATGCGCAGTCGCGCGCCCGCCTCGTCGATGAGGTCGATCGCCTTGTCCGGCAGGTACCGGTCGTTGACGTAGCGGTCGGCCAGCGTCGCGGCGGCCACCAGCGCGGAGTCGGTGATGGAGACGCGGTGGTGCGCCTCGTACCGGTCGCGCAGACCCTTGAGGATCTCGATGGCGTGCGCCAGCGTCGGCTCGGGGACCTGGATCGGCTGGAAGCGGCGCTCCAGGGCCGGGTCCTTCTCGATGTGCTTGCGGAACTCGTCGAGGGTCGTGGCCCCGACGGTCTGCAGCTCACCGCGGGCCAGCATCGGCTTGAGGATGCTGGCGGCGTCGATCGCGCCCTCGGCGGCACCGGCACCCACGAGGGTGTGGATCTCGTCGATGAACAGGATGATGTCGCCGCGGGTGCGGATCTCCTTGAGGACCTTGCGCAGCCGCTCCTCGAAGTCACCGCGGTAGCGGGACCCGGCGACCAGGGCGCCCAGGTCGAGGGTGTAGATCTGCTTGTCCTTGAGGGTCTCGGGGACCTCCCCGCGCACGACGGCCTGGGCCAGGCCCTCGACGACGGCGGTCTTGCCGACACCGGGCTCACCGATGAGGATCGGGTTGTTCTTGGTGCGCCGCGAGAGCACCTGCATGACGCGCTCGATCTGCGGGTCGCGCCCGATGACCGGGTCCAGCTTGCCCTCGCGGGCGGCCTGGGTCAGGTTGCGGCCGAACTGGTCCAGGACCAGCGAGCCGGACGGGGTGCCCTCCTGCGGGCCGCCGGACGTCGCGGGCTCCTTGCCCTGGTAGCCGGACAGCAGCTGGATGACCTGCTGACGCACCCGGTTGAGGTCGGCGCCGAGCTTGACGAGCACCTGGGCGGCCACGCCCTCGCCCTCGCGGATGAGGCCGAGCAGGATGTGCTCGGTCCCGATGTAGTTGTGCCCGAGCTGCAGCGCCTCGCGCAGCGACAGCTCCAGCACCTTCTTGGCGCGGGGGGTGAAGGGGATGTGCCCGGACGGGGCCTGCTGGCCCTGACCGATGATCTCCTGGACCTGCTCGCGGACCGCGTCCAAGGAGATGCCCAGCGACTCGAGGGCCTTGGCCGCGACGCCCTCGCCCTCGTGGATCAGGCCGAGCAGGATGTGCTCGGTCCCGATGTAGTTGTGGTTGAGCATCCGGGCCTCTTCTTGGGCCAGGACGACGACCCGTCGGGCGCGGTCGGTGAACCTCTCGAACATGCGGCGCTCCTCGCGGGTGGTCGGGTCCGGAGTGCTCGGGGGAGTCAGTCCCCCGACCGGACCATTCCGATGCTAGTCCCGAGCCCTGACACTCTCACTCCCATCGGGGTCGCCCGCAGGCGTCCGGTGTGGTCGTGAGGGAGTCGTGACCCGGTTGTCCTGTCCAACCTGCGCCCGCGGAGGGGTGTTCCGCCAGTTCGTTCGCCGTCGGCGCAACCCCACCGGGCCCCGCGCGGCGCCTCGGTGGGGGACGCTGCCCGGGTGCAGACCGCGCTCGTCGTCGAGGTCCCGGCCGCCGACCCCGTGGCCGGGCCCTGGCGCGCGCGGTTCGACCGGGCCGCGGCCGCCGGCGTGCCCGCGCACGTCACCGTCTGCTTCCCGTTCCTGCCGCCGGCGGAGGTCGACGAGGACGCCCTCGCCCGGCTCGCGGCCGGCACGGAGCCCTTCGTCGTGACGCTGGGCAGGACCGGGACGTTCGGCGACGCCGTCCTGTGGCTCGACCCCGAACCGGCCGGGCCCTTCCGGGAGCTGACCCGCGCGGTCACCGCGGCCTTCGGCGTCCTGCCCTACGGCGGCGCCCACGGCGACCCCGTCCCGCACCTGACGGTCGCCGAGGACCCCGACGACCTCGCGGCTGTCCGCGCCGACGTCGAGCGCCGGCTGCCGCTGACCCAGCGCGTGGAGGCGCTGACCCTGCTGCAGGGCGAGTTCGTCCCCGCCGGCTGGCGGGTGCGGCGCCGGTTCCCGCTGGGTCAGGGCAGCGGTGCGGGCGCCGCCGGCCCCGTGTAGCGGGCGGCGGGCCGGATGATGCGCGGGTCCCGCGCCTGCTCCAGCACGTTGGCGCACCACCCGATGACGCGGCTGGTCGCGAAGGTGGGGGTGAACAGGGCCGGGTCCAGCCCGCACAGCGCCATGACGACCCCGGCGTAGTACTCGACGTTGGCGTGCAGGGCGCGCCCCGGTTTCAGCTCGGCCAGCGTCGCCACGACCCGCCGCTCGACCTCGACGGCCAGGTCGGCCAGCGGCCCGCCGAGTTCGAGGGCCGTCTCGCGCAGCAGCACCGAACGGGGGTCCTCGGTCCGGTAGACGGCGTGGCCGAAGCCCATGACCCGCCCGCCGGCGGCCAGCTGCTCCCGCACCCACCCCGGGGCCCGGGACGGCGTGCCGATCTCCTCCAGCGCCGCCAGGGCCCGGTCGGGGGCGCCCCCGTGCAGCGGTCCGGAGAAGGCACCGAGCGCCGCGACCACCGCGGCGGCGACGTCGGCCCCCGTGGAGGCCACGACGCGCGCGGTGAAGGTCGAGGCGTTGAACCCGTGGTCGACGGTGGCCACCAGGTAGCGGCGCAGCGCGCGCACGTGCTCCGGCGGCGCCTGCCGCCCCGTCAGCGTCCACAGCCAGTTCGCGGCCGCGTCGAGGTCGTCGCGCGGTGGCACCGGCTCCAGCCCGCGGCCGAGCCGGTGCAGCGCGGCCAGGACCGTCGGCGTCAGCGCGCAGACGCGCAGCGCGTCGGCGGCCCGGGCCTCCTCGTCGAGGTCGTACGCCGGACGCAGCCCCTCGGCCGCGCCGAGCAGCGACAACGCGGTCCGCAGCCCGGCCAGCGGTGGCCCACCGGCCGCGGCGATCGCGGGCAGGGCGTCGGCGACGACGGCGGGCAGCCGGCGCCGCTCGGCGACCTCGGCCCGGAAGGCGTCGAGCTCGGCGGCCGAGGGCAGGTGACCGCGCTGCAGCAGGTGCCAGACGTCCTCGACCGTGCGGTGCCGGGCGAGGTCGACGGCCGAGTACTGCCGGTAGTGGAAGAACCCCTCCGCGCCCCGGACGTCGCCGAGCTCGGTGGTCGTGACCACCACGCCCCGCAACCCCGGGGGGACCGTCGTGTCCGTCATGCCGGCGAGGGTCGCCCCCTTGACCAGGCGCGTCAACGTTGATCCGATCAACTGTGGACGAGCTGATCAGCACCGCCGAGGCGGCCCACCGCCTCGGTGTGAAGACGGCGACGCTGTACGCCTACGTCAGCCGCGGCGTCCTGCGCTCGGTCCGCACCCCCGACGGCAGCCGGTTCGACCCCGGCGAGGTCGACGCGCTCGCCGGTCGCGGCCGGGCCACCGGCCGCCCGGCGGGGGCGGTCGAGACCGTCCGCAGCCGGCTGACCAGCCTCGACGGGCACCGGCTGCGCTACCGCGGCCAGGACGCCGTGGCGCTGTCCCGGGAACGGACCTTCGAGGAGGTCGCCCGGCTGCTGTGGACGGGGGTGGCGGCCCCGGGGCCGTTCGTCGCGCAGGAGCCGCTGACCGCAGCGGTGCGCGCCGTCGTGGCGGGCCTGCCCGAGCAGGTCCGCCCGCCGGCCCGGCTGCGCGTCGCCGTGGCCGTCTGCGGCGCGCTCGCCCCCACCGCCCCCGGCGCCTCCCCCGAGCCGCTGCTCGCGGCCGTCCTCGGCGCCCTGGCCCCCGGCACCACGACGGCGGGCACCGTCGCCGCCGTGCTGGGGACCACGATCGACCTGGACCCGGCGCTGGTCCTGCTCGCCGACCACGGCCTGGCCGTCTCGACGGTCGCCGCGCGGGTCGCGGCGAGCGCCCGCGCGCCCCTGTCGTCGGTGCTGGCGGCCGCGCTGGGTGCCTCGGACGGGCCGCTGCACGCCTCGGCCGGCACCGCGGCCCACCGCTTCCTCACCCGGGCCCTGACGGACGGGCCGGCGCGCGCGGTGGCCGAGCAGCGACGCAGCGGTGCTCCCCCGCCCGGCTTCGGTCACGTCGTGCACACCGAGCGCGACCCGCGAGCCGACGAGCTGCTGGCCCGCCTGCCCGCGGGCCCGGTGGCCGACGTCGTCCCCGACCTGGTCGGGCAGGTCGTCCGGGCGCACGGCGCGAGGGCCTTCCCCAACGTCGACCTCGGCCTGGCGGCGCTCGCCCTGGCGCACGACCTGCCGCCCGACGCCGGTGAGCTCGTCTTCGAGGTGGCCCGCACCGCCGGCTGGATCGCGCACGCTCTGGAGGAGTACGAGGCCCCGGGGCTCCGGTTCCGTGTGAGAGGCCTTCACGGAGCGTGATCTATCTAGAATGCCTGGGTTAGCATCGAGGCGTGTCCGGAGTCAGCATCAAAGACGTCGCGGCCCGGGCCGGCGTGTCCATCGGGACGGTCAGCAACGTGCTCAACCGCCCCGACTCGGTCTCGGAGGTCAACCGGGTCAAGGTCCAGGAGGCGATCGACGAGCTGGGGTACGTCCGCAACGAGTCGGCGCGCCAGCTGCGGATGGGGCGCAGCCGCTTCCTGGCGCTGGTCGTCCTGGACATCGCCAACCCCTTCTTCACCGAACTGGCCCGCGGGGCGGAGGAGACCGCCGAGGCCGGCGGGCACACGCTGCTGCTGTGCAGCAGCGCCGAGGACCTGACCCGCGAGCGCCGGCACCTGGAGGTCCTGCGCCAGCAGCGCGTGGCGGGGATCGTGCTGTCCCCCGTCGACACCTCCGAGGAGCGGCTGGCCGAACTGCGCAAGCTCGACGTCCCCCTGGTGCTCGTCGACCGGGGCGACCCGGACGGGACGACCCCCTCGGTCTCGGTCGACGACGTCGAGGGCGGCCGGATGGCCGTGGCGCACCTGCTGAACTCCGGGCACCGGCACATCGCCGTCGTCGGCGGACCGCGCGGGTTCCTGCAGGTCGACCAGCGGTTCGAGGGTGCGCGGCGCGCGGTCGCCGAGGCGGGGCTGCCACCGGGGACCCTCACGGAACTCGACGTGGCCGTGATGACCATCGAGTCCGGCCGCTCGGCGGGGACCCGGCTGCACGACTGGCCCCAGCCCGACCGCCCGACCGCGGTGTTCTGCCTCAACGACCTGCTCGCCCTGGGGGTGCTGCAGGAGGTCGTGCAGCGGGGTTTCAAGGTGCCCGACGACCTGGCCATCGTCGGCTACGACGACATCGACTTCGCAGCCGCCGCAACGGTTCCGCTCACATCGGTGCGCCAGCCCAAGGACCGGCTGGGCCGCTCGGCCGTGCAGCTGCTGCTCGACCCCGGGCACGCCGACGGCGACAGCGCGGGCACCGGCGAGGACGACCTGCCGGTCGTGGTGCACGACCGGCAGGTCGTCTACCTGCCCGAGCTCGTCGTCCGGGCCTCGTCCTCCTGAGGTCTCAGACGTCGCGGGTCTTCAGGGCCAGCGCCCCGAGGCCGAGCAGCGCCAGCACCCACACCGCGAAGACCAGCAGACCCGGCCCGGCGTCCAGGTAGGCGGGGTTCTGGGTCACCAGCGTCGCGTTCTGGGCGGTGTTGCTGAACCAGAACTCCTGGAGGTGGTCCCCACCCCAGCTCTCCGGGATCGGCATGAGCAGCAGCGGCACCACGAAGATCGAGGCGACGATCGTGCAGATGCCGCCCGCGGAGTTGCGCAGCAGCGCCCCCACGCCCAGACCGGCCAGCGCGACGCCGACGAGCACCGCGACGTTGCCCAGCAGCGCCCGCAGCACACCGTCGTCGCCGATCGCGACGCCGAAGTCCCGCGTGTCCAGGACGGCCTGACCCAGGAAGAAGGCCAGGAACACCGCGACCCCCGTGACGACCGCGACGTTGACCGCCAGGACCAGCGCCTTGGCGGCCAGCACGCCCAGCCGGCCCGGCGCGGTGACGAACGACGTCCGGATCATGCCCGTGGAGAACTCACCGGCGATGACGATCACCCCGACCGCGGCGACGATCAGCGTGCCCAGCTGGGCGCCCGTCATGCTCGCCCCGACGGCGTCGACCCCGTTGGCCGCCATGGCCTGGGCACCTTCGACCGAGCTCAGCGCCGACCGGGTGGCCAGCGACACCAGCACGCCGATGCCGACGATCGCGACGAACGACACGACCATCGTCACGATCACGGAGCGCACGCTCCAGAACTTGATCCACTCCGACCGGAGCAGACCGCCGAACGTCACCCGACGCTCGACGGGACGGAACTGCTGCACCTCGAACGTGGTCGCGCTCATCGCGACACCTCCTGCCGCACACGGGGTTCGCTGTTGTCTCGACCGTCGGGAACGACCACCGGACCCTGCCCGGTGGAGCCGTGGGCCTGGTACTCCACGGCGCTGGCGGTCAGTTCCATGAACGCCTCCTCCAGCGAGGCCTTGACCGTGGTGAGCTCGTGCAGCGCGACCCCGCGGGCCGCCGCGGCGTCGCCGATCCGCTCGGCCGACAGGCCCCGGACGTCGAAGCTGCCGTCGTCCATCGCGGCGAGCGTCCCGCCCTCGAGCGCGACGAGTTCACGCAGCTGCTCGACCTGCGGGGACCGCACCGTGACCCCGCGCGGCTGGACGCGGTCGACGAACGCGCGGACGCTCTCGTCGGCGATGAGCCGGCCCTTGCCGATGACGACGAGGTGCTCGGCCGTCAGCGCCATCTCGCTCATGAGGTGGGAGGAGACGAACACCGCCCGGCCCTGCCCGGCCAGCTCCTTCATGAGGTTGCGGATCCACAGGATGCCGTCGGGGTCCAGGCCGTTGACGGGCTCGTCGAACATCACCGTCGCCGGGTCGCCGAGCAGCGCCGAGGCGATGCCGAGCCGCTGGCCCATGCCGAGGGAGAACCCGCCGGCGCGCTTGCGGGCGACCTCGCGCAGGCCGACGAGGTCGACGACCTCGTCCACGCGCGAGGCCGGGATGCCCGCCGTGGCGGCCATGGCCCGCAGGTGGTTGTGGGCGGAGCGGCCGGTGTGCACGGCCTTGGCGTCCAGCAGCGCCCCGACGGACGACAGCGGCGAGCGGTGCTCGGCGAACGGCTTGCCGTCCACCAGCACGTGCCCGGCGGTCGGGCGGTCGAGCCCGACGATCATCCGCATGGTGGTGGACTTGCCGGACCCGTTGGGCCCGAGGAACCCGGTGACGATGCCCGGGCGCACGGTGAAGCTGAGGTCGTGCACGGCGACCTTCTTGCCGTAGACCTTGCGCAGGCCGACCGCCTCGATCATGAGCAGCCCTTCGGGTGGGTGGGGAGGTCTGGTGAACGGACCCGATCCTCACGGGAGGTGACGACGGGCCGCATCCACCGATGGGCGCACCCGGGGACGACGAAGGGCCCGACCGCGCGAGGCGGTCGGGCCCTTCGGGAGTGGTGCGGGTGCGACGAAGGTCAGTGCGCGTCGTCGTACGCCTGGAGGACCTCGGCGGAGATGCGGCCCCGGTCCGAGACCGTGTAGCCGTTCTCGCGGGCCCAGGTGCGGACCTCACCGGTGTCGCGCTCGGGGCCGCCGGAGGAGGCCTTCGCCGCGGCCGGGCGGGCCGAGGACGCCTTGCGGGCCGAGGCGGAACGGCCACCGACGCGGCGGGCGTGGCCGACCCACGGGGCGAAGGCGTCCCGCAGCGCCGAGGCGTGCTCGTCGGACAGGTCGATCTCGTAGTTGACCCCGTCGAGGGAGAAGGTCAGCGTCTCCGTGGCGTCACCACCGTCGATGTCGTCGACGAGGAGGACCTGCACCTTCTGCGCCATGAGCGGGCACCCTTTCTCGGAAAAGAATTCACGACCGGCGCGGAGGCCGAACCGGTCGTCGCCCACTCTGGCGCATTCCACGGCAACGGGTCAAATCCGTCAGGAAAAGCAAAGACCCGTGTCGCGAAGTCCTTCAGGAAGGCGTGCCCGTCTCGTTCGCGCCACCGTTCGCCGGCTTCTTCCCGCCACGTTCTGCCCGCGCCTTCGCCGCGGCCGCCCGTTCACGACGGTCCGCGTGCAGGATCGAGCGCATCAGCAGCACGAAGAGCACGGCCAGCCCGGCCGAGGGCAGGAGCGCGGCGAGGTAGTCCACGCCTCCCAGGGTACGTCCGCCGCTCCCCTGCCCCGGAGACGCCTCAGCGGGGCTTGACCAGCGGGAACGTGATGGTCTCGCGGATGCCGAGGCCCGTCAGGGCCATCAGCAGGCGGTCGATGCCCATGCCCATGCCGCCCGTGGGGGGCATGCCGTACTCCTGGGCCTGCAGGAAGTCCTCGTCGATCCGCATGGCCTCGTCGTCGCCGAGGGCGCCCAGGCGCGCCTGCTCGACGAAGCGCTGCCGCTGCACGACGGGGTCGACCAGCTCGGAGTACCCGGTGGCCAGCTCGAATCCGCGCACGTACAGGTCCCACTTCTCCACCACACCCGGGACGGAGCGGTGCGCGCGCACCAGCGGAGAGGTCTCCACCGGGAAGTCGCGGACGAACGTGGGCGTTTCCAGGGAATCGGACAAACGGTGTTCCCAGAGTTCTTCGACGAGTTTGCCGTGCGTCCAGCGAACGGTGTCGACGGCGATTCCCAGGCGTTCGGCGACCGCGATGAGGTGTTCCCGGGAGGTTTCCGGGGTGATCTCCTCGCCGAGCGATTCCGACAAGGACGGGTACATGGAGATGGACTTCCACTCACCGCCGAGGTCGTACTCGGTGCCGTCGGCCCACGTCACCACGTGGGAGCCGAAGGCGGCCTGCGCGGCCTCCTGGACGATGGTCTGCGTGAGTTCGCCGATCGAGTCGTAGTCGCCCCACGCCTGGTAGGCCTCGAGCATCGCGAACTCCGGGGAGTGCGTGGAGTCGGCCCCCTCGTTCCGGAAGTTGCGGTTGATCTCGAAGACGCGCTCCATGCCGCCGACCACGAGCCGCTTGAGGAAGAGTTCAGGCGCGATGCGCAGGTACAGGTCGGTGTCGAACGCGTTCGAGTGCGTCACGAACGGACGCGCGCTCGCGCCGCCGTGCAGCGTCTGCAGCATGGGCGTCTCGACCTCGAGGAACCCGCGGTCCTCCAGCGTGCGGCGCACCGAGCGCACGACGTTCGAGCGGGCGCGCACGTTGGTACGGGCCGCTTCGCGCACGATGAGGTCGACGTACCGCTGCCGGACGCGGGTCTCCTCGGACAGTTCCTTGTGCAGGGTCGGCAACGGGCGCAACGCCTTCGAGGCCAGCTGCCAGGAGTCGGCGAGCACGGACAGTTCGCCGCGCCTGGAGGAGATCACCGCGCCGTGGACGAACACGACGTCACCGAGGTCGACGTCGGACTTCCACCGCGCCAGGGACTCCTCCCCCACACCGTCGCGCGAGACCATGGCCTGCAGACGGGTGCCGTCGCCCTCCTGCAGCGTCGCGAACACGAGTTTCCCGGTGCCGCGCAGGAACACGACGCGGCCGGTGACGCCGACCTGGTCGGTCGTCTCCTCGCCGGCGCCCAGGTGGGCGTACTGCTCGCGCAGCGCGGCCAGCGACGTGGTGCGCGGGACGGACACGGGGTACGCCTCGCCGCCCTCGGCGATGATCCGGTCGCGCTTGTCGCGGCGGACCCGGACCTGCTCGGGCAGGTCGTCGAACTCGTCCTCGGTCGGTTCGTCGGGGGTCACGGGCGTCTGTTCACTCACGCCCCCCAGGTTACGGGTGCGCGCTCACCCGACCGGGCGGCCGACGACCAGGGGGACGTTGTCGATCAGCCGCGTCGAACCCACCCGGGCCGCGACCGCCAGCAGCGCCTCGCCCTGGTGGTGCTCGCGCACGTCGGCCAGGTCGTGCGGGTCGACCAGGGCCAGGTAGTCCACCCGGGCCGCGGGTTCGGCCACCAGCACGTCCCGCGCCGCCCGGCGCACGGCGCTGGGCCCCTCGGGGGCCGCGGCCTCCCCGGCGCGCAGCGCCCGCTGCAGCACCAGGGCCACCTCGCGGTCGAAGGGCGTCAGGTACCTGTTGCGGCTCGACATCGCCAGGCCGTCCTCCTCGCGCACCGTCGGCACGGCGACGACCTCGACGGGGACGTCGAGGTCGCGGACCATGCGGCGCACCAGCAGCAGCTGCTGGGCGTCCTTCTGGCCGAAGAAGGCCAGGTCGGCGCGCGTCAGGTGGAACAGCTTGTTCACGACGGTGAGCACGCCGTCGAAGTGGCCGGGGCGGCTGGCGCCCTCGAGCACCGCACCCAGCGGGCCGGCGGCCACCCGGACGCCGGGGTCGCCGTCGGGGTAGACGACGTCGGGACCGGGGGCGAAGACGACGTCGGCACCGTGCTCGCGGGCCAGCCGCAGGTCGTCGTCGAGGGTGCGCGGGTAGCGCGCGAGGTCCTCGTTCGGGCCGAACTGCAGCGGGTTGAGGAAGATCGTCACCAGCACCGAGGCCGCGCGGCGCCGCGCCTCCTCGATGAGCCGGGCGTGCCCGGCGTGCAGCGCGCCCATCGTCATGACGACGCCGACGGGGCCCTCCAGGGCGTTGCGGGCGGTGGCCAGTTCGGCGCGGGTGCGGGCTACGACGAGGTCGCTGGGGCGGGTCACGGTTCTCCTGCGGTCAGTTCAGCGCGCACGGCGTCCGCCGCGCGCTCGGTCAGCCTGCCCGAGGCCCGGGCCCGGTCGACGGCGACCCCGGCGAGCTGGGCGTAGGTGGCGGCGGTGGCCGCGTCCTGGTGCCGCAGGACGCGCAGGTGGGTCGCGACGGTGCCGGCGTCCCCACGGGCGACCGGCCCGGTGAGGGCCTCGTCGCCGTCGGCCAGGGAGTTGTCCAGGGCCGCCTGCAGCAGCGGCCGCAGGACGCGCCCGGCGTCCTCCCCCACCGCGGCGCGCGCGGCGTCGAGGGCCTGGGCGACGAGCGTGACGAGGTGGTTGGCGCCGTGGGCCAGCGCCGCGTGGTACAGCGGGCGGTCGGCGTCGGCGACGACCACGGGGGCCGCGCCCCACTCGCGCACGAGGGCGTCGGCCACGGGGACCAGCACGGCCGGGCTCGTCACCGCGACGGCGGCGCCCAGCATCCGCTGCAGGTCCAGCGAGGTGCCGGTGAAGGTCATCGCCGGGTGCAGCGCCAGCGGCAGCGCGCCGCGCTGCGCCGCCGGGTCGAGCACCGACAACCCGTGCAGCCCGCAGGTGTGGACCACCAGCTGACCCGGGCGGACGTGCGGGGCCAGCTCGGCCACCAGCGGGCCCAGGACGTCGTCGGGCACGGCGAACAGGACGAGGTCGGCGGCGAACGCGGCCGCCGGTTCGATCCACGGCACGTCGGGCAGCAGCGCCTCGACGCGTTCGGTGTTGTGCCGGGTGCGGGCGGCGATGCCGGTGATCCGGTGCCCCGAGGCGCGCAACGCCGCCCCCAGCACCGGCCCGACCCGGCCGGCTCCGACGACCGCGACGTCGAGCCTGCCCGCGGAGTTCACGTCCCGAACACTAACCCGGGCTCCCGAACGCACGACGACCCGCTGGTGGTCGAGCACGACACGTCGGCCCGAACCGCACCCGAGCGCGGACCTGTCGTGCTCGACCACCAGCGGGTCGTCGTGCGCTCTCCAGCCTCAGTTCCCCAGGAGCGCGGCCTGCTCGGCGCGCAGGGCGTCGATCAGGCGGCCCTGCGGCAGGACCACGTCGTCGTAGGTGAGGACCTGGTCCTTGGCCACGTCGCGCTTGAGCACGCACCCCTCGGCGACACCCATGGGCAGCAGGTTCTGCGCCTTGGTCGCCGCGTACGTCTCGGCCACGCCGTAGGAGTCGTAGCCGCCGAGGCGGTCGATCTCCTTGCCGGCCTTCAGGTCGGTCTTGGCCGTGGTGACGACCTCGACCTTCACCTCGTCGCCGGGGACGATCGCGGCGTCGCCGAAGATCACCGCGCGGGCGACGGTCAGCGGCACCTCGAAGTGGCACAGGTGGTACGGCGTGTAGAACGAGTACAGCGGCCCGGTGCCGAGCTTGTACAGGTTCAGGTAGTGCTGCTGCTTGGGGTCGTCGTGCGTGCCGAGGACGTACACGCCCGGGCCCGGCTTGGCGCCCACGACGTAGTCGACGACGCCGCCGAGCTCCTTCAGCTGGTCCACGTCGTACGCCTGGGTCAGCTCGTCGACGTGGCCGCGGTGGTCGGCGCCGCGCATGCCGCGCTTCTCCACCGAGAACCCCGCCGCGTTGGCGACCAGGGCCTGCTCGAACGACACCTTGGTGCCGTCGGCGAAGCTGGTCACCATGTAGGGGTCCTGCCCCCACTGCCTGGCGAAACCCTCCTGGGTGGTGGGGTTGCGGTACTCGTCCTGCAGGCCCTTGATGTTCCCCGACACCAGCGGCGTGACGCCGATGGAGCGCACGAAGCGGATGAGGTTCATCTGCACGCCCGGCTGGTCGCCGTCGCAGCCGGTGTAGACCACACCGGCCTTCTCGGCGCGGGTGCGCAGCGCCAGGCCGGCGGTTCCGTCGACCTCGGCGTTGAGCAGGACGATGTGCTTGCCCTGCTCGATGGCCCGGACGACGACGTGCGCGCCGTACTCGGTGTTGCCGGTCGCCTCGACGACGGCCTCGACCTGGCCGGCGTCGACGACGGCCTCGTAGGAGGCCGACACGACGGGCCTGCCCTGCGCGATGGCCTTGTCGACCGCCGCGGCGGAGTCGGCCTCGACCACACCGGTGACCCCGGCCTGCTCGTAGGCGTCGACCGCCTTGGAGACGGTCCGGTTGGCGATGGCGACCAGTTCCATGCCGGGCACGGAGTTCACGACCTGGTTGACGAAACCGCGGCCCATGAAGCCCGCACCGACGAGCGCGACGCGGATCGGCCGGCCCTCGGCCTGGCGCTGCTGCAGCGCCTTGTCGACGATGATCAAGACAGTTCAGCCCCGTCCGCCAGCAGCGTCCAGCTCTTGTCCTTGTCGCTGATGACGGCCACGTCGCGGGCCCACGGCAGCGCCAGGTCCGGGTCGTCGTAGCGCAGGCCGCGCTCGGTGCCCGGGGTGTAGCTCTGGGACACCTGGTAGACGACCTCGGCGCCGTCGGTCAGCGTGAGGTAGCCGTGCGCGAAGTACTCCGGCACGTACAGCGCCTTGCGGTTCTCGGCGGTCAGCTCCACCGCGACGTGCTGGAACCGCGTGGGCGAGTCCGGCCGCAGGTCGACGATGACGTCCTGGATCGCACCGGCGGTGCAGCGCACCAGCTTGGCCTCGGGCGCGGGGTCGATCTGCGTGTGCATGCCGCGCAGCGTCCCGGCCTTGTGGTTGTACGACAGGTTGCACTGCTCGACGGCCGGGTTCAAGCCGGCCTCGAGGAACTCCTCGCGACAGAACGTGCGGGCGAAGAACCCGCGGTCGTCGGCCCGTTCCTCGAGCTCGACGATCGCGACGCCCTCGATGTGGGTCTGGGTGATCTTCACTTGGTGATCCCGGAGGTCGGCTGGACGCGCCAGAACAGCTCCTTGTCGAGCTGCTCGGTGCGGATGAGGTGCTCGAGCTGCTTGAGGCGGGTGTGCCCCCTGCCCTTGAACGTCGCCTCGTCCAGGTCGATCGCCTTGAACACGTCGACGAGCTGCTGGGCGCCCTTGTCGGCGTTCCAGTCGCAGCGGAAACCCTCGAGGGTGGAGTGGATCTTGTCGAAGTTCACCTTGTACGAGCGGTTGTCGCCGTTGCTCTCGCCGAAGGTGATCTCGGCCTCGGGCAGCGCGCGGCCGACGGCCTCGGCGATCTCGCGGACGCGGTAGACCTGCTCGGAGTCACCCACGTTGAAGATCTGGTTGTGGATGGCCTCGCGCGGTGCGTCCAGGACGGCGCGGATCGACTTGGCGATGTCCAGACCGTGCACCAGCGGACGCCAGGGCGAGCCGTCGGAGGTCATGGCGATCTTGCCGGTGGTGTACGCCAGGCCGGCGAGGTTGTTGAGCACGATGTCGAAGCGCTGGCGCGGCGAGGCGCCGTAGGCGGTCGCGTTGCGCATGAACACCGGCGAGAAGTCGTCGTCCGCGAGCGGGGCGACGTCGCGTTCGACGAGGGCCTTGCACTCGGCGTACGCGGTCTGCGGGTTCACGGCCGACGTCTCGTCGACGGTGTCCTCGGCCACGCCGTAGACCGAGCAGCTCGACATGTAGACGAAGCGCTGGACACCCGCCTGCTTGGCGATCTCGGCCAGGCGCACCGACCCCTTGTGGTTCACCACGTAGGTGACGTCCGGGATCAGCTCACCGAGCGGGTCGTTGGACAGCTCGGCCATGTGCACGACGGCGTCGGCGCCGGCGAGGTCCTCGACGGTGACGTGGCGGATGTCCTTGGCCAGCGTCTCGACCGAGGCCGTGACGCCGTTGTAGAGCCAGCCCTGCTTGTAGTAGCCGGTGTCGATGCCGAGCACCGAGTGGCCGGATTCGAGCAGGGTCGGGGCGAGCAGCGCGCCGAGGTAGCCCTCGGTGCCGGTGACGACGATCTTCATGGTGTTCTGGTCCCCCAGCCTCAGTCTTCCCAGGTCTTCCACGGAGCCTTGCCGGAGTCCCAGAGCTTGTTGAACTCGGTCCACTCGCGGAAGGTGTCCATGCCCAGCCAGTAGCCCTCGTGCTGGGAAACGGTCAGCTGGCCGTCGCGGGCGACGGTCTGCAGGGGCTTCTGCTCGAGCATCATGTCGGGGTCGTCCTCGAGGTACTTGTCCGCGAAGGCGCGCTCGAAGACGAAGAACCCGCCGTTGACCCAGCCGTCGGCCAGGGTCGGCTTCTCGTTGAACTCGGTGACGGTGTCGCCCGTGACGTGCATCTCGCCGTAGCGCGAGCTCGGGTGCACGGCGGTGACGGTGGCCAGCCGGCCACCGGCCTCGTGGTCGCGCAGGGTCTTGAGGATGTCGACGTCGCCGAGGCCGTCGCCGTAGGTCAGGACGAACTTGTCGGCGGTCAGGTGCTGCTCGACGCGCTTGATGCGGGCCGCGGTCGCGGTGGTCAGGCCGGTCTCGACGAAGGTGACGTCCCAGTCCTCCTGCACACCGTTGGTGTGGAAGGTCGGGGCCTCCTGCGAGGAGAGGTTCAGCGTGAAGTCGCCGGCGTTGATGCGGTAGTCGAGGAAGTAGCGCTTGATGAGGTCGCTCTTGTACCCCAGGCACAGCACGAACTTCCGGAACCCGTACGAGCTGTACAGCTTCATGATGTGCCAGAGGATCGGGCGACCGCCGATGTCCACCAGCGGCTTGGGCAGCTTCTCGCTGGCCTCGCGCAGTCGGGTACCCATGCCACCGCAGAGGATGACGACGGGGATCTCGGAGACGGGCGTTCCGCCCGACACGTTGGCAGTGGCCTCGGTCATCTCTTCCCTCACTCGAACCTGGTCGGTCGGATCTCGTCGACCCGGTCCCGCGACGGAGCCGGACCGGGATCACACGTGGGGGAACGCACCTTCCGGAACACGGGTGAGCACTCCGGTGACGATTCGAACCCCCCACGAATCCGAGCCACCGGGTCACCCCTCGAGGTGCTGCCGCGAGGCTACTACAGCGCCTCGAACACGGAGCGTGATTGAGGGCAGAGAGGGCGAAGACCACCCCCTCTGCCCTCAATCACCTACGAACAGCGATCAGTAGTTCACGCAACGCAGTCATCGCGGAGTCCCACGAGAACGACTGCGCGACGTCGGCCGCCGCGGAACCGAGTTTCGCCGACTGCTCCGGGTCGTCGAGCAGTTCGGCGAGGGCGCCGGCGAAGGCCGCAGCGCCGTCGGCCACCCGCAGGACCTCACGGTGCTCCTCGAGGCCCTCCAGGCCGAGGCTGGTCGTCACGACGGCCCGCCCGCGCGAGAGCGCCTCGACGAGTTTGATCTTCGTCCCGCCGCCGGAGAGCAGCGGCACCACGCAGACGTCGGCGCGCTCGTAGAAGGGGTCGACGGAACTGACGTCGGAGTGGAACTCCACCCCGGCGGGTTCACCGCCGGCGCGCGGGTGCGTACCGGCCAACCCGCGCCCGACGGCGAGGAACCGCGCCTGCGGAACCCGCTCGAGCACACCCGGCCAGACCTCGTCGAGGAACCAGCGCAGCGCGGCCTTGTTCGGCCCGTAGTCCATCGCCCCGACGAACAGCGCCGTCCGTCGTCCCGGGGGGACGGTGGGCACGTGCCCGGCGGAGGTGACCCCGTTCGGCACGAACGTGCTGGCGATGCCCCGCTCGGCGAGCACCTCCTGGTCGCGGCGGCTGCACGCGGTCACGTGCTGCGCACGCCTGGCGGTGGCGAACTCGAACCGGCGGAACCGGGCGACCTCGACCGCCAGCGCCCGGGCCGCCAGCGGCTGCTCGGTGCGCAGCCGGCGGGCGACGAGGTCGGACTCGATGTTGTGCAGGTCCAGGACGTCGATGCGCACACCGGCCGGCACGTTGACGGCCATCTGCGGGAAGTCGACGTGCACGACGTCGCGCTTGTGCACCTCGGCGGCCAGCAGGTCGTGGATCTGCGCCGAGAACCACTTCCCCGCGAACAGCGACCCCCGCAGGACCGCCCCCGGGGTCGGCTTCGGACCGTGCACCTCGTGCACCGTCACGTGGGACGGCAGGACGTCGCGCCAGCCCGGCCAGGCGTCGAAACCGACGACGTGCACCTGGTCGAACACCTGCGCGTAGGCGTCGATGACGGCCCGGATGCGCTGACGCCCTCCGGAGTCGGTGCTGGCGGGGAGCTGCTTGGCGACGACCCAGGCCGTGCGGCTCGAACTCACCTGGTGCGCTTCTTCCAGGCTCCGCTGCGCGAGCGGCCCAGCGCCCGCGGGATGGACAGGACGAAGACGACCGGCGGCATGCCGACGGCCTGGCCGAGGATCCGCAGCGGGGCCGTCGCCTTGCCCTGCAGCCGGTCCCCCGTGAGGTAGGCCGCGACCGAGACGGCCTCGGCCACGAGGAACGCCTGGCTGAACCGGCTCGCGGGACGAGCCAGGCACGCCGCCGTCAGGGCCAGCTGCGCGGTGGGGCCGAGCGTGGACCGCCACCCCTTGTGCATCGCGAAGTGCAGGAACTTGTCGTCCCCGGACAGGAACGAGCGCCGGAAACCCCAGAACAGCCGCAGCTGACCGCTCATGATCCGGACCCGGCGTTCCAGCTGGTCACCGCGCGGGGCGGAGGCCTCGACGGCCACGCACTCGGGCACGACCCCCACGTCCAGCCCGCGGCGGGCGAAGTCGAAGGCCAGGAAGAGGTCGTCGTTGAGCACCGACTTGGGGATCGGCCGGAACGACTCCCGGCGCAGCGCGACCGCCTCGCCGACCAGCGCCAGCGAGCCGCCCCGGCCGGCCTCCGTCTGCTTGATCCAGTTCTCGTAGCGCCAGTAGAGACCCTCGTCCTCGGCCCCGGACTCCTTGCGGACGCCGGAGGCCAGGTGCAGGTCCGTGGCGACCCGGTCGACGAGGGCTCGCAGGCCCTCCCCCGGCACGAAGGCGTTCGCGTCGAGCAGGACGACGATGTCCGCCTTGGAGTTCTTCACCCCCCGGTTGACCGCGGCGGCCTTCCCGGACCGCGTGGGCGACCAGTCGACGCGGCAGCCGAGCTCCTCGGCCACGGCGCGGGTCGCCTCGTCCTCGTCGACGACGATGGTGATGCGGTCGAGCGGCACGCCCTCGGCCACCAGCTGGGGGACGGTCTGCGCCAGGACGCCGGCCTCCCCGAACGCCGGGACCAGCACGTCGACGTCGTCCCAGGTCCAGCCGGCCTCACCGGGCGCGGGACGGGGCAGCCTGCGCGGCGCGAAGCGCTCGCTGGCCAGCAGGTAGAGCGGGTACATGACGTGACCCGCGAAGGACATGACGGTGAGAGCCCCCACCGCCGGACTCGGACGACGAAGATGCACGCGTTGAACCCCCCAGACAACCGTCCGGAGCGGCGACATCCACCGGCACCGAGCCGCTGGACCCCCCTCGCCACCCCCGTGACCCCCGCGTCGCTCGCGAGGTGATCGTGGCATTCTTGCAAGCGCGGGGGGCGGCAGGCAACAACCTGCCGCGTGTCAGACGGCTACATCGAGTGATGTTCTCCGTGATCCGACGGTTCGGTGGGCAATTCAATCACAGTGCGTTCGTGCAGGTCAGCACAGGGTTACTGACTTGCTGGAGCATCCTCGCCCGGACCCCACGAACCACCCGTTCGCCACACTCGGTCACCCTCGCGGGGTCCCCCGAGGGGTCCACACTGGTCTCCGGTGCGCACGGTGGGTCACGATGCCACCGGTGCCAGGAGCCCAGCCCGCCTCGGCGGCCCGGGCCACCGAGGAAGACCGAGAGGGGACGAGGCGGTTGTGCGCGTGGACGTGACGGACACCAGGGGCCAGCAGGAGGACGCCTCCCGGCCGGGCAGCGGTCGCGGGCCGCTGACCCACGACGTCGAGCTGGTGCTCGTCAGCTACCGCAGTGCCCACCAGATCCGTGCACTGCTGGAGAACCTGCCCGACGAACTCCCGGTGGCCGTCGTGGACAACGCCTCCGACGTCGACGGCCTGTCGCAGCTGCCCTCGCAGCGGCCCAACACCCGCTACGTCGACTCCGGCGGCGGCAAGGGTTTCGCCAAGGCCGCCAACGCCGGCGCCCGCACCTCCACCCACGAGTTCGTCGTGTTCGGCAACCCCGACTCCCGGCCCACCCTCGAGCACCTGCTCACCCTCGTCGACGACGTCGCCTCCGACCCGCGGCTGGCGGCGTCGGCAGCCACCATGGCCGGGGTGGACGGCCGGGTGGAACTCGGGGTCGGCGGCTGGGAACCCACCGCGCGGCGCGCCCTGGTGCACGCCGTCGGCCTGCACAAGCTGTTCCCGCGGGCCGGCCTGTACGCCAGGCCGGCACCGGGCGAACCGCTCGACGTCGACTGGACCACGGGAGCGTGCATGGCCGTTCGCCGCAGCACGTTCCTCGAACTCGGCTGCTTCGACGAGGACTTCTACGTCTACAACGAGGACATGGCGTTCGGTCGCAGCGCGCGGGCGGCCGGACTGAGCGAGAAGTTGCGGACCGACGTCATCGTCCCGCACGCCGCCGGGGGCTCCGGTGCCCCCAACCTGGAGATGCTGCGGCTGCGCGGCGCCGCGATGCGCCGCTACCTCGCCCGTCACCACGGCACGGCGACGGTGCGCGGCATCAGCTCCGTGCTCGCCGCCGGGTACGCGGTGCGGACGGTGCAGTGCCTGGCGCTGCGCCGCAACGACCGCGCCGACCAGCACTGGGCGTACGTCAAGGGCGTGACCACCGGCCGCGCCAGCGTCGCCGGCCGCGTGGTGATGGACAGGATCAAGTGACCGCCCGGTCCTGATCCGCGACCGACCCGGACGCGACGGCGCCCCCCGGCCAGGTGGGACCTGGCCGGGGGGCGCCGTGCTGCCGCTGCTACGAGGGACGGACCGCGGTCCGCTCGCGCCGCACGAGGATCAGAACAGGTCCCTGTACTTCGCGGCGGTGCTCGGCATGCGCACGCCCGAGCCGTAGATCAGCCAGCGCTTGCCGTCGATGTCGCAGTTGAACTGGATGTCGTACAGGACCTGGCCGGGGCCGGTGCCGGCGTTCTCCTTGAAGAACGCGTACATGCCCTCGACGTAGCCGGCGCCGTCACCGTTGTCCGCGTTGCCGGACCACTCCGAGACGCCGAACGGGATGCCCTGGCTCTTGGCGAAGGCGGCGTGCGCACGGATGCCCTTGGGAGCGCCGTAGCCGTCCTTGTCCCAGCTGGCGGCGTCGAACTGCGCCTTGGTCGCCGCGTACGGGTACTGGTTGTAGTAGTCGACCGTCAGGACGTCGACGTACTCCTTGCCGGGGAAGAACTTCGTCCAGTCCATGCCGGTGCCGTTGCTGTCGCGGTTGACGCTGAAGACGAGCTTGGCCTCGGGGAAGACCTCCTTCTGCAGCGCGCGGTAGCGCTTCCAGGAGGTCACGAAGTCCTTGTAGTTGCTGGTGTTGACCGACCAGGGGAACCAGTAGCCGTTCATCTCGTGCGCCAGACGGATGTACATGGTGCCCTGACGGTCGCCCCACTGGGACTTGAGCTTCTTCAGCGAGGCGCGCCAGCGGGCGTCGAACTGCCCGGACGCACCCTGCGCCCACGTCTCGCCACGGTCGATGCCGCCGACGGCCATGTCCATGTCGGTGTTCCAGCTGCCGTACTCGGCGCCCTTGTCCAACTGCCAGAAGTGCTGGTTGTTGGTGTTGTCGTTGGCCCAGCTGGCGGCGATCTCGACCGCGCTGCCGCGCCAGGAACCGAACTGGCCGTTGCCGACGCCGACACCGGAACTCCCGGACAGCCAGCCGGGGGTGGAGTCGTCGGGGTTCGCCGGGGCCGGGGTCGTCGGGGCCGGCGTGGTCGGGGCCGGCGTGGTCGGGGCCGGCGTGGTCGGGGCCGGCGTGGTCGGGGCCGGCGTGGTCGGGGCCGGGACCGTCGGGGTGGGGGTCGTCGGGCGCGGGGTCGGCGTCACGACGACGCCACCGGTCGAACCGCTCACGGACTGGACCTGGATGCCCTGGATGTTGCCGTTGTTCACGACGTGCTGGAAACCCAGGTCGATGCGGCCGTCCTTCACCTGGACGGTGAACGTCTTGTCCAGGCGGGTGTTCTTCCCGGCCTCGGCGAAGACGTCGAGGTTCTTCAGGACGGTCGCGCCCTCGGCCGTCACGGTCATGACCCGGGTGTTGGCCTTGCCGTAGTAGGTTTCGGCGAACTTCAGCGTGACCTCGTACTTGCCGTTAGGAACGTTCGCGCGCCAGGCCGACATGCCCCAGTGCTCGTTCTGGTAGAGGGCGTCGGAGTCGGTGCCCTTGATGTCGGCCTTGGTGACGTTGGAGACCTGGTAGCCACCGACGAAACCGGTGTCCTTGCTCCAGACGTTGCCGGAGGAGTCCTTGTAGTCGGCCTTGCCGGTGCCGACGCGGATCGTGGTGGTGGCGGCCTCGGCGTGGGGAGCGCTCGTGGCGGTGAAACCACCGGCGACGGTCGCGACGGCGACGGCGGACAGCAGGAACTTGGAAACCTTGCTCATGGGGTGGATCAACCTCGCTGTGGTCAGGGTGCCGTCCGCAGGAGGGGGGCGGAGGAACCGAGTTGGCCCGTTCGGGGTGACACAGGAGTCATCGGGGTGGATCCGGCACACCTTGAGCAGGAACTTCCGCAGAACCTGTAACGCGCCGCCACGGTGCAGCGATAGCTGTGCCCGCGCGTGATCACCGGGCCGGGAGGCCGCCCGAGCCTGGCTACGATCGGCGGGTGAGACTCCACGTCGTCTACCGCTCGCACGGTGGGGAGAACAGCAAGGGCCGACCGCCCTGGTACAGCAAGCGGGTCGGTCTGCAGTCGTTCTGCCGCGCCGTCGACCTGGTCCGCACCCAGCGGCCCGCCGCCGACACCGAGGTCGTCTTCCTCAACGACGGTCCCGTCCCGGCCGACCGGCTGGAGCTGATGCGCGCCTGGGGCGACCCGGTGACCATCGAGGGGGGCTCGAACCGGCGCAGCTACCTCACGGCGCTGGGTCTGCCCCGGCGCCGCGGCTGGGCGCCCGAGGACCTCCTGCTGCTGGCCGAGGACGACTACCTGTGGCGCCCGGAGGCCCTGGTCGCCCTCGTGGACGCCGCGGGCGAGCCCCGGCACGCCGCAGCCGCCTACTTCGCCCCCTACGGGCAGGACGTTCCCGACACCGGTCTGCCGGTGCGCTGGGAGCGGTTGGAGAGCACCACGAGCACCTTCGCCGTGCGGGTGGGCGCGGTGCTGCAGGACGAGCGGCTGCTGCGGCTGTGCGCGCTGTCGGGCGGCGACTTCGACTACGCCAGCTGCCTGACGCTGCAGGGCCGGCGCCGGTTCGCGCTGCGCGAGCTGGTCGAGCACCACGATCCCGCCCCCGGGACCCCGGCCTGGCGGAACGTCCTGCGGCGGGGCTACCTCCTGGGCATGCGCGCGGCCGTGGACGTGCGGTCGCTGCGGCGGCCCTCGCGCCGGCGCGTGCTGCTCGGCGCGCAGCCCGCGCTGGCGACCCACATGGAGGACGGCTGGATCGTCCCCGGGCCCTGGGAGCAGATCGCCGCGGGGTGAGCCCGGTGGGCCCGGAACGCACGGAGGGCCGGCACCCCCGCGGGTGCCGGCCCTCCGTACGTTCCGGGTGTCTCGATCAGGCGCGTCGCGCTCCGGTGACCGGCTGGTCCACCGGGGCCTGCACGACGGGGCGCGGACGCTGCTCGAGGCGGCCGCTCTCGCCGCCGGGGCTGGAGACGTCACCGACCACGACCTGCGCCAGGACGGCCGGGGCCGCGATGGACAGCTGGTTGACCGTCTTGCTGACGACCTCGGCGCGCGGGTCGGCCTCGACCTGGACCAGGACGGCGTCGACCTCACCGGCGACGGCGAAGGCCACCGGGCTGGAGACGACCGAGCCGCCGACGAAGATCACCAGGTAGCCGGACTCCACGAGGTGCCGGACCCCGGCCCCGACCGCGTGCGGCTGCAGCGAGCGCGCGTCCAGCGGCAGGACGCCGACGACGGCGCCGCCGCCGATGACCCAGGGACGGACCTCCTCGCTCCAGCGGTGCTCGGACAGCCGGTCCTCACGGGTGGGCCCGACCGGGGCGCCCATGCGCGCCAGCCGGCTGCCGTCCTCGTCGGCGTCGACCAGGACCACGCGGCGCCCGGCGCGGGCGGCCGAGGCGGCCAGGCCCGTGGCGAGGGCACCGGCGTGGCCCGACGCGGCGGTGACCAGCACGCTGCTGACCTCCAGCCGGGGGGTGCGCAGGTGGCCGAGGTGCTGCAGACCGACCAGCACGACGCCGGCGCTGCGGCTGGGCTCGCTGTGCGGGTCGGCGAGCTCGCGCTGCGAGGGCAGCGAGCCCCAGCGTGCGAGCTCGGCCACCCCGGCCAGCGGCGGCGCGGTGACGCGCTGCTTGAGGTGGGCGGCCCAGGCGACCGCACCGGCGGCGGCCAGCAGGCCGACGATGCCGGCGACCAGACCGATCTGCCACGGGTACGGCGGGGCCGAGGCGGTCGGGACGTCCGCGTCGTCGATGGAGGCGACCCCGGAGCCGTAGGTCGTGGCGGCGATGTTGATCTGCTGGACCTGGTCGGTGTCGCTGGAGTCCACGTTGGCCAGGGCCGCGTCGCGGGCCGTGGTCACCGAGGCCAGGGCCTGCGCCTGGTAGGCGTAGACGACGGCGTCGACGATGTCGGCGGCGTCCTGCGCGGAGTCGGCGCTGGCCGTCACGACGATCTGGTTGGTGTCGGTCTTCGCGGTCACGGTGAGCCCGTCGCGGAAGGTCTCGGCCTCGTCGGCCGGCACCTGCACGGTGCCGGTCCCGGCCGGGACCGGGGACAGCGCGGCGTCCAGGACGGCGCTGGAGCCGACCACCGCGGCCTGCAGGGACGCCCACTGGGTGGGGTCGCCGAGCTGCGCGGCGTTGTTGCCGGTCGCCGTCGGGTCGAAGGGTCGGTCCTTGCTCAAGGTGATCGTCGCCGTCGCGCTGTAGCTCGCCGGGATGAACGAGCCGGCTCCCGCGAACCCGGCCACCGCCATGAGCACGGCGACCACGAGCACCTTCCACCGGTGGCGGAAGACCGCCGCCCAGGTTCCCGAACCGTTGCGTCCGGGAACACCCCCTGCCGTTGCTGCCACGCTTCCTCCTGGTCCCCCCACTGGGCGGTACGCCCGCGGCAGCCGCCCGCAGCGGCCGTCCGGCGGTCATCCTCGCACCCGATCACCGGTACACGCTGTCCCTCGTCGAGCTCCTCCGTGTGCTTCAACCCACTCGGAGCAACCGGCCGTCACTCCGAATGGATGACGGCGTCACTCACAGCACTCGTTCGGCCTCTCGCCCGGCAGAACACGGCTCCGCCCCGGTCAGCGGCACCTACGATGTCACGCGAGGGACGGGCTCCACGGCGCCTCCCGGGGATCGTTCACACTTCTCCTACTCGGATCCGGGGGGACCCGCGTGGCCTCGACGTTCACGTCCAGCAGACCGGGGCACGAGCCGGCACCGGCCACGGGCGAGGGCAGCACCGTCGCCGACCGCAGGGTGCTCGCCGTGGTGACGGTGCTCATGCTGTCCATCACGCTCTTCCAGCGCTTCGCGATCCCGCTGGGCGGTGTGCAGCTGTCGCTGAGCGTGCTCGTGGCGCTGGCCGGGCTCGGGTACCTGCTGTACCACGGCGACGTCGTGGAGAACCGGGCCGCGACGCGCGTCTTCGTGCTGGCGATGGCGGCGTGCTTCCTGTGCGCCGGGATCGTGCTGTTCCAGACCGGCGTCGGCGGGATCACGTCGCTGATCTACCTCCCGATCATCTGGGTGGTCTTCGCCTTCACGCTCCACCCGGCCCGTCACCACCTCTACGAGCGGGTGCTCGCGCGGTTCGAGACGTTCATGCTGTTCTTCGCCGGCGTCGGGATCCTGCAGACCGCCGCCCAGGCCGCCGGTGCGTGGACCTACGTCGACGTGATCCTGCGCTACGTCCCCGAGCAGCTGCTGTTCCTCGGGTACAACACGAGCTACCCGATCGAGTACGGCTCCCCCATCATCAAGGCCAACGGCTTCGTCTTCCTCGAGCCGTCCATCTACGCCCAGTTCCTGGCGATGGCGCTGCTGTCGGTGCTGGTCCGTCGCGCCGCCTGGTGGCGGGTCGTGCTGATCGGCGTCGCGCTGGTCTGCACCATCTCCGGCACGGGGCTGCTGTTCGCGGCCTTCGGCGTGCTGCTGCTGATGCTGCGCCGCGGGGGGCGCTGGACGGCGCGCATCGTCGTCGCGGTGGTCATCGCGGTGCCCGTCGCCCTGGCCACGCCGTTCGGCGCGATCATCGCCGAACGCGCCGGCGAGACGTCCAACACCAACTCCAGCGGCAGCCTGCGCTTCGTGCAGCCCTACCAGCGGATCCTGGACACCTGGGGCGAGAACCCGCTGTCGGTCCTCCTCGGGGACGGCGCGGGCCGGGCCGACGCCCTGGCCGCGCAGATCTTCGAGAGCACGGGACTGCCCATCAACTTCTCCGGCCTGGCCAAGGTGATCTTCGAGTACGGCGTCCCCGCGGCGATCCTGTTCTGCACCTTCGTCGGGCTCGCCCTCGTGCGGCGGGCTCCCTCGCCCACCCTGGCGTGGGCCGGCGTCTTCGCCAACGCCTTCCTCACCGGCGCGCTCCTGCAACCGCAGGTCCTCTACCTGCTGGTCCCCCTGGTGTCCCTGTTCGTCGGGCACGACTTCGAGAAGCGTCTGGACGCCGACCGCCACGCCCTCGCCGCGACGGCCGGGCACGATCCCGCCCCCTCGCCCGGACGGCAGCAGGCCCCGGTCACCCTGCCGCCCGCCTCCCCCAACGGACTGCTCGGCTGATCGTTCCGGCCGACCCGCCACCGCCGTCGTGCGGCGGCAGCGCAGGCACGACGTCCCGGCCGACCGTCGCTGGTGCGGATCGGGGCGGAGGAGGCGCGACGTCGCTCCGGCGGGTGCGTGACGTACCTCGAGGGGGCCGGTCGCACGGTTCCCGCCGCACCGTGGGTGCGGTCGTGGGTGCGGCGCGGCGGGGGTGATCACGACGTCTGCGCCGCACCCGTGGCCGTTCCGACGTGAGACCGGGCACGGGTGCGGTTCGAGCGCGCGTGCCGTGCCGTCCGGCGACGCGCACGCCGAGGCCTTCGGATGCCGAGCCGGTCCTGCCCGGCCGCACGACGGCGATCAGCCGATCGGGGTCGGCTCCACGTTCTCCGCCGGCGGCGCCACCGGCCGGCGGACGTGACGCACCATCGCGACGTACCACCAGGGCGCGGTGAGCCAGAAGGCTCCCGCCATCCCCCACGCCGTCCCGACCGCGCCGAACAGGACCGCCCCCGCCGTCGACAGGCCGATGAGCAGCACCGCGTAGACGGCGTGCAGCCGCATCGTCACCTTGGCGCCCTCGTTGGCGTAGAGCACCGCAGCCGGCCCGACCGACAACGCGGACCCGGCCTGCCCGACGATGATCGGGATGAGCACCTCCTTGGTGCCCGCCCACGAGTCGCCCAGCAACCACAGGCCGACACCGTCGGGCAGCAGCAGGAACAGCGAGCCCCACACGACGCCCGTCACCACGATCAGACCGGAGATGACCAGGGCCGCGACGCTCCAGCCGCGGCGCGTCGTGCGGTCGCGGCGCCGGGCCAGTTCGGGGATCGCGAACGTCATGAGCCCGGTGGACAGGATGGTCGCCGGGACGGTGAGCATGTTGGCGCCGCGCAGCGCGCCGGCGGCGACGGTGCCGGCGACACCCGCGACGACGAGGACGGCGATCTGCGCCCCGGACTGCAGGAGCACGTACTCCGGCACCAGGTAGCGCGTCAGCGAGAACTGCTCGCGCAGCCAGCCCAGCGCCAGCCCCGGACGCGGCCGGGTCCGCATGGCGCCCAGGCCCACGAAGGAGGCCGCGAGCGCCGCGCCGCCCCAGGCCAGGACGTAGGCGGGCACCGAGTGCACGCCTGCGGTGAACAGCACGACGACGGCGGTCAGCTGCAGCACGCCCCAGGTGGCGTCGAGCAGGCACGCCGCGGCGGGCCGCAGGCGTGCGAACAGCACCTGGCGCCAGGCGTCCTGCATGAGCAGGCCGGGCACGATGAGCCCGAGGGCGATCAGGGAGTGCGCCAGGACGGTGGGGAAGGGGACCAGGAGCCCGGCGAGGACCAGGACCAGCCCGAGCAGGAGGCTGCCGACGAGCGTCAGACCGGTCGAGCCCGCCGTCACCCGGCCGAACTCGCGGTCGTCCGCGGCGGCGAAGCGCATGCCGATCGGCGAGGTGGACAGCGCGCGGAAGAAGCCCGTGGCCACCGAGAAGATCGAGAAGACGATGGCGAAGGTGCCGAAGTCGTCCTCGCTGACCGACTTGGCGATGACGATCTGCACCAGGAAGTTGTTGGCGCTGGAGATCAGCTGGTCGCCGATGTTCCAGACCCCACGGGTCATGCCCGCGCTGCGCACCTTGGCGAGCAAGCCCACCGGTCGTTCTCCCCTCGATCCGTCGGCTCCGGACACCGACGCCCCCCCGGCCCCGACCGTACCCCGCCTCAGGAGTCGGCCGGGACCACGTCACCCGAAGCGCCGAAGCGGTCCAGGAAGGCCGCGGACCCTTCCGGCGCGTCGGCCAGCGTCATGCCCACGCCGCCCTCGGGAACGTTGAAGTAGGCCTGGTAGCGCAGGTTGGCGCTGGCCATGACGTCGGCCATCTGGTTGATGAACTCGGGGCTGTCCCCGCCGCCCTGGCTCTCCCCCTCGGCGACCATGGCCCACTCGGGGAAGCTCACGGGCTTGTCGTGCGCCTCGGCGAAGGCCACCACCGCGGAGATGCTGTTGACCTTCTCGTCCTTGGCCTGCCAGCGGGCGCTGGGGTCGATGGGCGAGATGTAGGAGTCGTAGACGTCGATGCCGATGATGTCGACGTAGTCGTCACCGGGGTACATCTCCTCGATGGAGACCGAGTTCTGCGGGCCCTCGGCGATGTTGAAGTCGATCTCGAAGTCCGACCCCTCGACCTCGATGGCCATGACGATGCGGCGGAAGTACTCCTTCCACTGCTCGCGCTGGTCGGCGTCCTCCCCGATGTAGTGGGTCTCGTACCACTTGCCGTTGAGCTCCCAGCCGATCCGCAGGATCGAGGAGCCCAGCCCGGCGTCGACGAGGTTCTGGCCGAACGTCTTCCAGTGCTCGTCGTACTCCCCGGCGGCGCCACGCTCGCGCCAGTCCGACGGCGGGTCCTTGGGAACCATGGCGGTGGAGATCACGAGGGTGTGGTTGTCGGGGTCGTCCTTCACCCACTGCGCCCAGTCCTGGCCCTCGGGGGCGTCGATGGCGAACCACGGCCCCTCGATGGCCTTCCAGTCCGTCTCGGCGCCGAAGACGACGACGCAGTCCAGGGGCCGCCCGAGGTACTCCTCGAACTCCTGCGCGACGGAGACGGTGTGCGTCTGGACACCGATCCACTTGGTGTCCAGCTCGGCGGCGGGCACGTGCTCGCGCGGGGCCCACTCCGCCGGTGGCGACGTCGTCTCGATCGGGTCGTCGTCGCGGGTGGCCAGGTAGGCCCCCCCGCCGGCCGCGGCGAGCGCCAGGACGCCGATGCCGGCCCCGATGACCTTGCGGCGCCCGTGCTTGCGCGGTTCCGGCGATCCGCCGGTCGCGGGACTCTCCCGGTGCGTCGTGTCCACCACTGCGCGGCTCCGCCTTCCCCCTCGGACAGGCGTCGACCCCGACCCCCGTCACCGTCGACCGCACCGCCCCCCGGCCATGCGTGCACCCGATGGGCGCTGGGTCGACTGTAGGCGAGTCGGCGCAACGTTGACGTCACGTGAGAGTGCTCGTTCACGCAATCTTCGACCACTCGGGGGTACGTGATCACCGACGGTAGTTCGGCCTCGACGAGTGGTGACGTGATGGGAGCCCGGGCCGAGTCGGCGTCGTGATCGTAGGCTGCGGGGCGTGGGTCGGTTCGAGAACGTCGCGGCGCTCGCCGGGATCGCGCAGGGGTCGGTCGCCCTCGACCTGGCCTGCGGCAGCGGCCGGACGACGCGTGCCCTGCTGGCCTCCGGTCCCCGGCTGGTGCACGCCGTCGACGTGGGCTCGACCCTCGACGACGACCTGCTCCTGGACTCCCGGGTGCGCGCCCACATCGCCGAGCTCGACAGCATCCCGCTGGCCGACGACAGCGTCGACGCGGCCGTCTCCCTCAACGCCGTCGAGCACCTGGCCGACGTCGGGGCGCACCTGCACGAGGTGCACCGGGTCCTGCGGCCCGGCGGGACGGCCGTGCTGGCCCACTCCGACTGGGACACCGCGTTGTTCACCAGCGACGACGACGAGCTGACCCGGGAACTGCTCGACCGGTTCGTGGCGCACGTGCCCGCCGCCGGGGCCCGGACGGACGGCTTCGCCGGCCGCAAGCTGCTGCGGCACGCGGCCTCCAGCCCCTTCACCGTGGAGTCGGTGCACTCCTGGGCCGACCCGCACCGCCGCTTCGACGAGGACTCCATCGCCTGGAAGGTGGCCACCGGGATCCTCGCCGCCGCCGGCGAGGACCCTGCCCTGGCCCCGCGGGCGGCGGGCTGGGTCGAGGGGTTGCGCCGCGCGGCGCGCGCCGGGACCTTCCTGTTCGCGGTGACCGACGTCGCGGTGGTGCTGCGCAAGGGCTGAGCGGGGTCGGTGTCGGCGCGCGGTGACCCCGCACGCGATGACCGCGCACGCGGTGACAGCGCGCTCGAACCCGCGCTCGAACCCGCGCCCGGACCCGCGCTCGAACCCGCGCCCGGACCCGCAGCCGGCCTCCGGTGGCGGAACCGGCGCGCCTGGCTCACCGTTGGAACCTCACGGACGGCGACACGGGAGGAACGACGTGGCAGGGCTGGTCGGCAAGGTGGGCGCCTTCTTGAAGTCCCCCGAGGGCAAGCGGTTGACCCAGCAGGTCCAGCGTGCGGCCAAGGACCCCGCGACCCGCAGGAAGCTCACCGACGCGGTGGCGCAGTTCCGCGGGAAGGGCCGCGCACGCTGAACGGGTGAGCGCATCCCCCGCGCCGGGGAGGCTGCGGCACGGGGCAACCCTGACGCGGGGTTAGAGTCCCTGGGTGCCCACCGCCCTTCCCGTGACCGGTGCTGCCCTGCGCCGGCGGCCGGCGTGGCTGTCGTCGTGGCGGGTCCTGCGCACCGAGGTCCTGGCCGGTCTCGTCGTCGCGCTGGCCCTGGTCCCGGAGGCGATCTCCTTCTCGATCGTCGCCGGCGTCGACCCCCGCATCGGTCTGATCTCCTCCTTCGTCATGGGCGTCACGACGTCGATCGTGGGCGGCCGGCCCGCGATGATCTCGGCCGCCACCGGCGCCGTCGCCCTCGTCGTGGCCCCGCTCTCGCACAGCCACGGCGTCGGCTACCTCATCGCCGCGATCCTGCTGGCGGGCGTGCTGCAGATCGCCCTGGGCCTGCTCGGCGTCGCCCGCCTCATGCGGTTCGTCCCGCGCAGCGTCACCACGGGCTTCGTCAACGCCCTGGCCATCTCGATCTTCCTGGCCCAGCTGCCGAACCTGCGCGACGCGGGCGTCGCCGGGTACGCGGTGCTGGTCGTCGGGCTGGCGCTGCTCGTGCTCGTCCCGCGGGTGGTGAGGTCGATCCCGGCGCCGCTGATCACCGTCGCGGTGCTGACCGTGGTCACGGTCGTCGCCCACGTCGACGTCCGGACGGTCGGTGACGACGGCGCGCTGCCGAACACCCTGCCCTCGCTCGGGTTGCCGGACGTGCCGCTGACCCTGGAGACGCTGCGCACGATCCTGCCGTTCTCGGTCGGGGTGGCCCTGGTGGGGCTCATGGAGTCGCTCATGACGGCCCAGCTCGTCGACGAGCTGACCGACACCCGGTCCTCGAAGACGCGCGAGTGCGTCGGCCAGGGCACGGCGCAGATCGTCACCGGGCTGTTCGGTGGCATGGGCGGGTGCGCCGTCATCGGCCAGACCATGATCAACGTGAAGGTCTCCGGCGCCCGCACCCGGCTGTCGACGTTCCTGGCCGGCGCGTTCCTGCTGCTGCTCGTCGTCGGGGCCGGTGACGTCGTGGCGCAGATCCCGATGGCCGCGCTCGTGGCCGTCATGTTCCTCGTCTGCTACGGCGCCTTCGACTGGCACAGCGTGCGCCCGGCGACGCTGAAGGCCATGCCGCGCAGCGAGACCGCGGTCATGGTCGTGACCGTCGTCATCGTGCTGCTGACCCACAACCTGGCCTACGGCGTCCTCGGGGGGACGCTGCTGGCGTGCGTGCTGTTCGCCCGCCGGGTCGCGCACCTGGTGGAGGTCCGCACGACCACCCCGGGCACGTACACCGTGCACGGCCAGGTGTTCTTCGCCTCTTCCGGCGACCTGGTGACGCAGTTCGACTACGCCGGCGACCCCGCGCGCGTGACGATCGACTTCACCGACGCGCACGTGTGGGACGCCAGCTCGATCGCGGCGCTGGACGCGGTGACCCGCAAGTACGCCGAGCACGGCAAGGAGGCCGCCGTCGTGGGGATGAACGCCTGGACCGCCGCGCTGCACGACCGGCTCGCGGGCCGCGTCACCGCCGCCGACTGACCCCACCCCGGGGGGGGGGGGGGGGGGGGGGGGGGGGGGGGGGGGGGGGGGGGGGGGGGGGGGGGGGGGGGGGGGGGGGGGGGGGGGGGGGGGGGGGGGGGGGGGGGGGGGGGGGGGGGGGGGGGGGGGGGG
>NZ_JBJLSI010000014.1:0-108562 GCF_050871945.1 Kineococcus deserti
CGGTCTGGAGCAGGCCAAGCAGAACGGCCACGACATCTCCAAGATCGAGTCGGTCGCCTCGTTCTTCGTCTCCCGCGTCGACACCGAGATCGACAAGCGCCTCGACGAGATCGGCAGCGAGGAGGCCAAGGGGCTGCGCTCCAAGGCGGGCCTGGCCAACGCGCGGCTGGCCTACCAGGCCTACGAGGAGGTCTTCTCGACCCCGCGCTGGCAGGTCCTGAAGGAGGCCGGCGCCCGCCCGCAGCGGCCGCTGTGGGCCTCCACCGGCGTGAAGGACCCCAACCTGCCCGACACGCTGTACGTCACCGGGCTCGTCGCGCCGAACACCGTGAACACGATGCCCGGCAAGACGCTGGACGCCACCATCGACCACGCCGAGGTCACCGGTGACACGGTCCGCGGTTCCTACGGCGAGTCGCAGGCCGTCCTGGACGACCTGGAGCGCCTGGGCGTCTCGTACACCGACGTCGTCGAGTTCCTCGAGACCGACGGCCTGGGCAAGTTCGAGAAGAGCTGGACCGAACTCCTGCAGACCGTCACCGACGAGCTGGAGCGCGTGAAGACGCAGGTCGAAGCCCAGTGAGTCCTGCGCGGGTGCTGCACGACGAGAACCCGCTGCGCGATCCGCGGGACCGCCGGCTCCCGCGGATCGCCGGGCCGTGCGGCATGGTGATGTTCGGCGTGACCGGCGACCTGGCACGCAAAAAGCTCATGCCGGCGATCTACGACCTGGCCAACCGCGGGCTGCTGCCCCCGGGCTTCGCCCTGACGGGTTTCGCCCGTCGCGACTGGGCCGAGCAGGACTTCGGCAAGATCGTCTACGACTCGGTGCGCCAGCACGCCCGGACCCCGTTCCGCGAGCAGGTCTGGGCCCAGCTGGCCGAGGGTTTCCGGTTCGTGCCCGGTGAGTTCGACGACGACGAGGCGTTCGACCAGCTCGCCGCCACCGTCGCCGACCTCGACCGGGTCCGCGGGACCGGCGGGAACCACGCGTTCTACATGTCGATCCCGCCGCGCTTCTTCCCCGTCGTCGCCAAGCAGCTGGCCCGCAGCGGGCTGAGCGCGCAGGACGGCGACCAGTGGCGGCGCGTGGTCATCGAGAAGCCCTTCGGGCACGACCTGAAGTCGGCGCGCGAGCTGAACGCCGTCGTCGAGGACGTGTTCCCGCCGGACTCGGTGTTCCGCATCGACCACTACCTGGGCAAGGAGACGGTCCAGAACATCCTGGCCCTGCGCTTCGCCAACCAGATGTTCGAGCCGCTGTGGAACGCCAACCACGTCGACCACGTGCAGATCACCATGGCAGAGGACATCGGCATCGGTGGCCGCGCGGGGTACTACGACGGCATCGGGGCGGCCCGCGACGTCATCCAGAACCACCTGCTGCAGCTGCTGGCCCTCACCGCCATGGAGGAACCGGTCTCGTTCGAGGCCGCGGACCTGCGGGCCGAGAAGGCCAAGGTCCTCTCGGCGGTCCGGCCGCTGAAGGACCTGGCGAGGTCGACCGCGCGCGGTCAGTACGCCTCGGGCTGGCAGGGCTCGGAGTTCGTCAAGGGCTACCTCGACGAGGACGGCATCGACCCGGAGTCGAAGACCGAGACGTACGCGGCCATCGAGCTGGAGATCGACACCCGCCGCTGGGCGGGCGTGCCGTTCTACCTGCGGGCCGGCAAGCGCCTGGGCCGCCGCGTCACCGAGATCGCGGTCGTCTTCAAGCGCGCGCCGCACCTGCCGTTCGAACGCACGGCCACCGAGGAGCTGGGGCAGAACGCGCTGGTCATCCGGGTCCAGCCGGACGAGGGCATCACCATGCGGTTCGGGTCGAAGGTTCCCGGCACCGCGATGGAGGTGCGCGACGTGACGATGGACTTCGGCTACGGCCACGCCTTCACCGAGTCCTCCCCCGAGGCCTACGAGCGGCTCATCCTCGACGTCCTGCTGGGTGACCCGCCGTTGTTCCCCCGGCACGAGGAGGTCGAGCTGTCGTGGAAGATCCTCGACCCGATCACCTCGTTCTGGGCCCGCAACGGCAAGCCCGAGCCGTACGCGTCCGGCACCTGGGGCCCGCCGTCGGCGGACGCCATGCTCGAACGCACCGGCCGGCAGTGGCGGCGACCGTGACCGTGGTGGAGAAGCTGGAGAGCCGCAGATGATCATCGACCTGCCCAGCACGTCGACCAGCGCCATCAACAAGGCGCTGGTCGACCTGCGCGACTCCGGCGGCGCTGTGGCGCTCGGCCGGGTCCTGACCCTCGTCGTCATCACCGACGACGCGCACGCCGAGGACGCGATCTCCGCGGCCAACGAGGCCAGCCGCGAGCACCCGTGCCGGGTGCTCGTGCTGGCCCGCGGCAACAAGCGCGGCGCGGCCCGCCTGGACGCGCAGATCCGCGTCGGTGGCGACGCCGGCGCCAGCGAGGTCATCGTGCTGCGCGCCTACGGCCCGCTCGTCGAGCACGGCGAGACGACCATCGTCTCGCTGCTGCTGCCGGACGCGCCGATCGTGGCCTACTGGCCGGGAGCGGCCCCCGAGGACCTGCGGACCGACTCGATCGGCCGCATCGCCCAGCGCCGCATCACCGACTCCGCCGAGGCCCGCGACCCCGCCAAGGCCCTGGAGCTGCGCCGGGCGACCTACCGGGCCGGGGACACCGACCTGGCCTGGACGCGGCTGACGAACTGGCGGGCCCTGCTGGCCGCGGCCCTGGACCAGCCGCCGTACGAGCCCGTCACCTCGATCACGGTGGCCGGCGCGCCGGACAGCCCGAGCACCGAACTGCTCGCGGCCTGGCTGGCGGCCAAGCTCAAGGCTCCCGTCGTGCGCGCGCGCACCAAGAAGGGCACGGGCGTGCAGAGCGTCCGGCTGGAGCGCAAGTCCGGTGCGGTGGAACTGATCCGGCCCGACCAGGTCGTCGCCACGCTGACCCAGCCCGGGCAGCCGGACCGGCGCCTGTCGCTGGCCCGCCGGCCCGTGAAGGACTGCCTGACCGAGGAACTGCGGCGTCTGGACCCCGACGAGGTCTACGGCGAGGTCCTCGCCGAGGGCCTGCCGCAGGTCAACAAGCGGGTGATGTCGGTGCGCGACGCCGAGAACGCCGGGAAGCTGTCGGGGACGAAGAAGGCCGCGGCCCGGCAGGCCGCGGCCGAGGCGCAGTCGGCGAAGGTCTCCGAGAGCATGAAGGGCGCGCCGCCCGAGCCCGAGCGCGGGGAAGGACTGCCGCCGGCCAACGAGGAGACGGCCTCCACCCGGCGCACGGCGGTGAAGTCGGCCGCCACCAAGAGCGCCGCCACCAAGAGCGCCGCCACCAAGACCGCCGCGGCGAAGAAGGCGGCTCCGGCCAAGCAGGCCGCGCCGCGCAAGCGCGCCGCGAAGAAGGCGACCGCGTGAGCGGCGAGGTGCTGGTCGTGCGGCACTCCTCCCCCGAGCTGCTGGCCGCGGCCACGGCCGGGCGGCTGCTGTCGGCGATCGCCGACGCGCAGGCCGCGCGCGGGGTGGCGCACGTGTCGCTGACGGGCGGGACGATCGGCGGCAAGACGCTGGCCGCGGTCGCCGCGGCCCCGGCCCGCGAGGCCGTCGACTGGAAGCGGGTCCACTTCTGGTGGTCCGACGAGCGCTTCCTGCCGACGGGCGATCCGGAACGCAACGCGACCCAGGCCCAGGACGCCCTGCTGGGTGCCCTGGACCTGGACCCCTCGACGGTCCACTACCCGCCGGCGACCGACGGCCCGGACGGGGACGACCTGGACGCGGCCGCCGCCCGCTACGCCGCGGAGCTGCTGCAGTTCGGTGGCGGCGCGGACGTCCCCGCCTTCGACGTGCTGCTGCTGGGCATGGGCCCGGACGGGCACGTCGCCTCGCTGTTCCCGCACCACCCGGGCCTGGCCCGGGACGAGTCCAGCGTCATCGGGGTCCGCGGGTCCCCCAAGCCGCCGCCGTTGCGGGTGTCCTTCACCTTCGGCGCCATCGCGCGCGCCCGCCAGGTGTGGCTGGTCGCCTCCGGCGCCGAGAAGGCTCCTGCCGTCGCGCGGGGCGTGGCCGCCGGCGACGTCGCCGAGACGCCCGCCGCGGGGGTGTTCGGCACCGACCGCACGCTGTGGCTCGTGGACGAGGCGGCGGCCGCCGACCTCTGAGCCACCCAGGAGTGGAACGGCGCCGGCCGGGCGGAGACGCCCGGCCGGCGCCGTTCGCGTTCCCGGGTCACGGGGTGACCGGTGGCCGTGCAGCCAGCCCCCTCAAGGGGGACACCGCTGCTGCCGATGGAGACGTCGGAGGGCACGGCATCCGTGCCCCCGGCGGCACCGCGCGCACGCCGCCCGAACGCGGCGACGCCACGGACGAAGGGAGTACGCAGACCACGGTGCACAACGCCGCGCCACGGGCGGAACACCGGCCGCCCGCAGACCGGTGCCCGGCCGCACCCGGGGCGAGCGCACACGGCCGGCACGGGACCGTCCAGGACGAGCCGGGCCACCGTTCCCCCACCCCGCCCTCACGCCGGACTCGCGACCACGCCCCTTCACGTCGAGGAACGTTCCACTGATGCCTCTGTCGCTGCCCACCAACCGTCCGGACACCGACCGGCTCCACGTCGAGGTGCAGCGCCTGGCGGCGTTGCACGACTACCACGTGCTCGACGCTCCCGCCGACACCGAACTCGACCACGTGGTGCGCGCCGCGGCGATGCTGGCCGGGGTTCCTCACGCGACGCTGAACCTCATCGACGAACACCGGCAGTGCCAGCTCACCACCGTCGGCTTCGACGGCGACGACTCCGCGCGCGAGGACTCGATGTGCGCGGTGCACTTCCTCGACGGCGCGGTCGTCCACGTCCGCGACGCCAGCCACGACGAGCGCTTCCGCACCAACCCGTGGGTCGACGGTCGGCTGGGGCACGTGCGCCTGTACGCCTCCGCGCCGCTGGTCAACCCCCACGGCCACGTCCTGGGCACCTTGTGCGTCTTCGACACCGCCCCCGGTGATCTCACCCCCGCCCAGCTGAGCGGGCTGGAAGGGCTGGCCCAGGTGGTCGTGGCCCTGTTCGAGCGCGCGCGCCAGGCCCGGCTCGCCCAGCGCTACGCCGACGAGGCGCGCCAGCACGCCGTGGAGGCGCGCCAGCACGCGGCCCAGGCGCAGCGCCTGGCCCACCGCGACGCCGAACTGCGCCTGGTGCTGGCCGCCACCAGCGATGCCTTCCTGGCCGTGGACGAGCACCAGCGCATCACCTCCTGGAACGCGGCCGCCGAGACGATGTTCGGCTGGACCGCGCAGGAGGCGCTGGGCCGCACCCTGGCCGACACCGTCTTGCCGGCGGGCGAGGCCGCGGCCCACCACGCCGGTTTCGAACGGTTCGTGCGTACCGGTACCCAGCGGCTGAGCGGAACCGTGGAGGTTCCCGCCCGTCGCCGTGACGGCGCCGAGCTGGTGGTCGAACTGACCCTGACCCCGGTCGAGGTCGAGGGGCAGCGACGCATCTACGCCGCGCTGCGCGACGTCACCGAACGCCGTCGCCTGGAGCAGGAAGCGCGGTCCCTGGCCGGGATCGTCGCCGGCGCTCGGGACGCCATCGTCTCGGTGGACCTGGACGGGCGCATCACGTCGTGGAACGCCGCGGCCGAGCTGCTGTACGGCTACCAGGCCGAGCAGGTGATCGGCGAGGACCTGCACCTGATCGCCGAGGCGGGCGACGTGCGCCGGCTGGCGAGCTGGCTGGCCCGGGCGGCCGCCGGGGAGCACGTCGCCGCGACCGGTCCCGCGGACGCGCTCGGCCGCCACCGCCTGGGCCGTCCCCTGCACGTCTCGGTCACCGTCTCGCCCGTCCTGGACGCCGCCGGTGTCGTGGTCGGAGCCTCCCTCGCCGCCCGCGACGTCTCCGAACGCCGCCGGGCGCAGGAGGCGCTGCGCGAGGCGGAACAGCGCTTCAGCCTGGCCTTCACCCACGCTCCGACGGGAGTGTTGATCACCGCTCTGGACGGTGAGCAGGCGGGCCGGTTCCTCAGCGCCAACCCCGCCGCGTGCACCATGCTGGGCTACTCCCGCGAGGAGCTGATCGGCAGGACGTTCGCCGACGTCACCCACCCCGAGGACGTCGTCGCCTCCACCGGGCGGCTGCAGCGCCTGGTCGACGGCAGCGCCTCCAGCGCCCACTTCGAGAAGCGCTACGTCCGCGCCGACGGCACGGTCATCTGGGTCGCCCTGGACGCCGCGGTCATCCACGGCGAGGACGGCGAGCCGCGCTACAGCGTCACCCACGTCGAGGACATCACCGGCAAGCGCGCCGACCGCCAGCGTCTGGTCGAGTCCGAGCAGCGCTTCCGCCTCGCCTTCGACACCGCCCCGGTCGGCATGATGATCGTGGGCCTGGGTGAGGACGACGCCGCGCGGATCCTGCAGGTCAACTCCACCCTGTGCGGGTTCACCGGCCTCAGCACCGCCCAGCTGCTGACCCGCGAGGTCCACGACCTGATCCACCCCGACGACCGGGCTGAGGGCCTGCTGGCCTTGGCGCCCTTCCTCCTGGGCGAACTCACCCACGGGCAGGTGGAGCAGCGCTACCGGCACGCCGACGGCACCACGCGCTGGGGACTGCTGACCGTCACCGCCATGACGGCGCAGCCCGTGAGCGGCGCGGGCGCCGGCGCCGACGGCGCGCGGCCGCAGCTGCTGTGCCTGATCGAGGACGTCACCGCCCGCAAGGCCGCCGAGCAGGCCCTGCGCCACCAGGCCCTGCACGACAGCCTGACCGGGTTGCCCAACCGCAGCCTGCTGCACGACCGCCTCGAGCACGCCCTGGCCGCCGCCGGCCGCAGCGGAACCGGCGTCGGGGTCTTCTTCTGCGACCTCGACGGCTTCAAGGCGGTCAACGACTCCGCCGGGCACGCCGCCGGCGACGAGCTGCTGCGCGTGGTCGCCGAACGCTTCGCCGGCTGCCTGCGTCCCGGTGACACCCTGGCCCGCCTGGGCGGGGACGAGTTCGCCGTCGTCTGCCCGGACATCACCGACCCCGCAGCCCTGGACGTCGTCGCGCAGCGGTTGCTGACCTGCCTGCGCGAACCGGTGACCGTGGCCGCCGGAACCTTCCCCGTCGGGGTCAGCATCGGCAGCTACCTGGCCACCCTCCCCGGCGAGGGGACGAGCGGTCGCGGCGGTGCCGGCCGGGGCGCCGACGACGTCTGGACGGCGGCCGAACGGGCCCTGGCCCACGCCGACACCGCGATGTACGACGCCAAGCGCGCCGGCAAGAACCGTGCCCGGTCCCACCGGGACGGCGACACCCACGGCGGTCACAGCGCCCGGCTGCTGCCGCAGCTGCACGCCGCCCTCGAGCGCGACGAGTTCGTCCTGCACGGCCAGCCGGTGCTGGACCTGGCCACCGGCCACCCGGTGGCGGTGGAGACCCTGCTGCGCTGGCAGCACCCGCAGCGCGGCCTGCTCTCCCCCGCGGAGTTCCTCGACGTCGCCGAAGCCAGCCCCCTGGTGCTGGCCCTGGGCCGGCGGGTGCTGCAGGAGTCCTGCCGGATGGCCGCCCGGTGGAGCGAGGCCCTGGGGCCGGCCGCGCCGGCGGTCCACGTCAACGTCTCCGGGCGCCAGCTCGAGGCGGGCACCCTCAGCGCCGACGTGCGCGACGCGCTGGCCCGCCACGGCCTGCCCGCGCACCGCCTGGTCCTGGAACTGACCGAGACGACCATGCCGCAGATCACGCACTCGCTGCTGGCCGACCTGCAACGCCTGCGCGAGGACGGCGTGCGCATCGCCCTCGACGACCTGGGCACCGGCTACTCCAGCCTGGCCCGGTTGACCGAACTGCCCGTCGACGTCCTCAAGATCGACCTGGCCTTCGTCGCCGGCCTGGGCCGCGACCCCAGTTGCGACGCCGTCGTGCGTGCGGTGCTGAGCATCGGGGCGGCCCTGGGCCTGACGGTGGTCGCCGAGGGAGTGGAGACCCCGCACCAGGCCGACCTGCTGCAGCGCTACGGCTGCGACACCGCGCAGGGGTACCTGTACAGCCCGCCCCGCCCGGAGGCGGAGCTGCTCGCCCGGCTGCGGGCGGGCGCCGCCGGGACGTCCCCCGCGGGGTCACCCGCCGTCCAGCCGTACTCGGCGAGACGTCGGTGACGGGTGGCGGGTGACCGGAGCTCGCCGTCCGCGGCGTGGCGGGCCTGGCGGTGTCCCACCGCACCAGCCGCGGGCGGGCGTGGACGCCGGCGTTCGCTGCGGCCGGCGGTCACTGCAGCGGTGCTGCCGTCGGCGAAGGCGTCCAGCCGGGTCCGGCGTCGGGTGGGCGGGGCAGGTCCTGGGGATGCAGGCGCACCGCGACGAGGGCGACGTCGTCTTCGGCCCGCTCGGGCAGCAGGCGCGCCAGCACGCCGTCGCACAGCTGGTCCAGGCTCTCCCCGGCCAGCTCGCTGACCGCCTGGCGCAGCTGCAGCAGACCCTGGTCGTGGTCCTGGTCGCGGCGCTCGACCAGTCCGTCGGTGTACAGCAGCACCGTCGAGCCACGGTCGAGGGTGATCTGCTCGTCGCTGCGCGGGGAGTGCGGGTCGATGCCCAGCAACAGGTCGTGGCCCAGCCCGGTCAGAGCGGTCACCGTGCCGTCGGGCGTCAGCAGCATCGGCGGCGGGTGCCCGGCGTTGGACCAGCGCAGCCGGGTGACACCGCGGGCACGCTCGTCCGCGCTCTGCTCGAGGCGGGCGACCACGGCGGTGGCGGAGGTGCTCACCGCCAGGCCGGCCATGGCCGCGTCCAGCCCGGCCAGCACCGCTGCCGGTGCCTCACCGCTGTAGTAGGCGATGCCACGCAGCAGCGAACGCACCTGGCTCATCGCCGCCGCTGCGGTGACGTCGTGACCCATGACGTCACCGATGACCAGGACGGTGGCCCCATCGGCCTGCAGGAAGGAGTCGTACCAGTCGCCCCCGACCTGCGCGGCGGCCGCCGCGGGCCGGTAGCGCACCACGACCTGCAGGTGGTCCGGCTGCACCGGCGCGCTCAGCAGCGCACGTTGCAGTCCCTCGGCCATGTGCTGCTGCTGGCCGTACAGGCGCGCGTTGTCCAGTGCCAGTCCGGCGCGGTCGGCGACCTCGCTGACGGTCAGCAGGTCCTCGGAGGTCGGCGCCGGCGTCCCGGGGCTGCGGAAGAGGGTCACCAGTCCCACGGTGCGTCCGCGCGCGCGCAGCGGCAGCATGTGCGCGGCCTGCGGCGCCAGGTGCTGCAGCAGTTGGCGGGCGGGGTCGGTGAGCATCGCGCCCAGCCGCTCGGTGGCGTCGCAGGCCACCAGGACGGGCTGGTTCTCGCGCAGAGCTCGGTGCAACGGCGCCTTCGCGCTCAGGCAGGGAAGGCGGACCCGGCGGTAGCGCTCCAGCACCGGGCGCATGGCTTCCACCGCGTGCCAGGAGCCGATGTCGCGCAGGTTCCCGTGCTCGTCGACGAGGGTGACGATGCACCAGTCCCCCAGCGCCGGCACCAGGTGCTGAGCCAGGCGGGCGACGGCTTCCTCGGCATCGAAGGTCGCGGTCAGGTCGGCGCTGACCTGGGCCAGCAGCGCCAGCCGCTCGGCAGTGCGCTCGGCGGCCTGCTGCGCCTGCTCGGCGGTGCGCAACGCGTCGCGCGTGGCGGCCCGCTCGGCCTCGGCCTGTTCCTGCGCGGTGCGGCGGGCGGTGACGTCCAGGAAGTAGACCGACAACCCGTCCGGGTCACGCCAGGCCCGCACCTCGTACCAGCGGTCCAGCGGCTGGGGGTAGTGCGCCTCGAAGTTCACCTGCTCGCCGGTGGCCATCGCGTGGCGGTACTGCGCCTCGAACTCGGCGCCGATGGCGTCGGGGAACAGCTCCCACACGTCCTGGCCGAGCATCTGCTCACGCGAGCGCTGCAGCACCCGTTCGGCCTCGGCGTTGACGTAGGTGAAGCGCCAGTCGCGGTCCAGGGAGAAGAAGGCCGACGACATCGACTCCAGCACCCGCGCCACACGCAGGTCCTCGTCGTGCTCGCGAGTGGTGTCGTACACCGCGCCCAGCAGGTGCGCCGGACGCCCGTCGGCACCGGGCAGCACCCTCCCGCGCGCCTTGACCCAACGGGTGGTGCCCTCGGGCAGGACCAGTCGGTACTCCGCCTCGAAGGTGGCCCCGCTGCTCACCGCGTCAGCCAGCGACCGGCGCACCCGCTGCACGTCGTCGGGGTGGACCCGCCGCTCGAAGGCGGCCATGGTGCCGTCGAAGTCGCCGGCGGTGTAGCCGAACAGCTGCAGGACCTGCTCGTCCCACTCCAGGACGTCGGTGGACAGGTTCCAGTCGAAGCTGCCCACCCCGCCGGCGGCCACGGCCAGCTGCCGGCGCAACCGCTCGCTCTCGTACTGCAGCGACAGCGCCGAGAGCTCCAGTTCCGCGGCCGCCGCTACCGCCAGCTCGCACAGCGCGTCCACGTCGCTGCTGCGCCAGGTGCGCGGCACGGGATCGAAGACGCACAGCGTGCCCACCACGTGCCCGTCCTGGCCGAAGAGCGGCACTCCCAGGTACGCGCCCACCGCCCCTGAGGTCACCGGTGGCAGGAAGGCCACCCGCTCATCGGCGGTGGCGTCCTCGACGACCAGAGGACCACCGCCGGTGGCGGTCACCGTGCACAGCGAGTCCGCTGACGGACCAGTGGACCCCACCAGGGCGAGGTCCTGGCCCGCGACCGCACCGGGGGTCTGCACCCCGCCCAGCAGCCAGACCTGCGCGGACGACGCCGACAGCAGCCGGGCGGCCAGCCCCGCCAGGCGCTGCAACGCCGGGTCGGCCGGCGCCTGCACCAGCCGTGCCGCGGCCCGCAGTGGCGCCGCGGCTCCCACCAGCTGCCCACCCGGTGCCGCCGCGTCCTGGCTGTCAGGCCGCTCGCCGGGGTGCCCCGGCTCCGGTGCTGCGTCCACTGGCCTGACCTCGTCTTCCGCCTCGCGGCTGCGGCGCCCGTCCTCCTCGGCGGCGGCGGCCTGCACGGCCCCCACAGCCCTCAACACTACGTGCGCGCCGGTGAACGCTCCGTTTGCACTTCTCCCGCCGCAACGGCACGTCACGAGATGCCGCGTCAGTGGCTCCTCGCACGGACCGCGGCGGCGTCCCGCCTCGGGTGCGGCGCCGAGAGGCCCGACGGCTCAGCTCGCCCTGCCCGTCCAGCTCCCGTCCGCCCCTCGACGGAGGTCGACGGGACCGGGGCAGGCGGCGCCTGCAGCCCGGGGTGGACGCCGGTCCCGGGAACGCCGGCGGCCCCCGGACCTCGCAGCGGGAGGTCCGGGGGCCGTGCGGTGGCTCAGAAGAGCTCGATGACGGGCGCCGACGGCTGAGCGGGGGCGACGCTCCGGCCGTCCTGCCCCGAGTGCACGGCTCGCTGGCGCTGGGACACGTAGGACGCCTGCAGGGCAGCCACCGCGTCGCCGAGGGCCCGCAACGCCTCGGCGTCGGCCTCACCGCGCAGGTGTTCACCGACCACGGCCAGCTGCCGGCCCATCTCCTCCATCGCCCCGGTGACCGCGGCGACGGACTGGCGGGTGATGTCCTGGAACTGCGTCTGGGCCAGCGCGGCCGTCGTGCGCAGTCCCAGGCCCGCGATGGACCCCGCGATCTGCTCGGCGACCTCGCGCGTCGCCCCGACGCTGGCGTTGAGCACCTCCGACGCCTCGTGCTGCGCGGCGGCGATGGTCTCCAGGCGGGCGTTGATGTGCTCGGAACTGCTGGTGGAGCCGGTGGTGCTGCCCAGCCGCTCCGCCATCAGCGTGGTCACCCGGGTGATGCCCGCGCGCACGCTGGACGCCGCCTGCGCCGACTGCCGCGACAGCTCACGGACCTCGTCGGCGACCACGGAGAAGCCCTCACCGGCGTCACCGGCGCGCACCGCCTCGATCTTGGCGTTGAGCGCCAGGATGGTCGTGGCGTGCGCCACGGCCGCGATCGCGTCGACCTCACGGTCCAGCGCCCGCACCTCCTCGACCAGGTCGAGCACGGAACGGTCGCGGTCGGTGACCAGCTGGACGAGCTCGTGCACGTCGGAGGCGTTCGCCTGGGTGCGGCGGGCCACCTCCTCGGCGCCCTGCTCGCACAGTCGCACCAGCCGGTCGGACAGGACGCTCATCTGCCCCACCCCGCTGTCGATCTGCTGCACCTCGCTGATGAGGCCGAAAGCGGCCTTCTCGGTGCCCTCGACGACGTCGGTCAGCTGGGCGTTGAGCACCTCGAGCAACCGCCCGGACCGGCCCAGGACGTCGGTGGCCGCTGGTGCGTCGAACGACGGTCGCTCCTGCACGAGCTGCTCCTTCCTACGCAGGAAACCCATCTCAGGCCCCGGGAACGACCTGACGGATGACGCTCATCAGCGCATCGGCCTGGACGGGCTTGACGAGCCAGCCCGTCGCGCCGGCGGCCTTGGCCTCGTCCCGCTTGGTCTGCTCGGACTCGGTGGTCAGCATGAGGATGGGGGTGAAGCGCAGACCGGCCCGGCGTGCCTCGCGCACGAAGCTGATGCCGTCCAGACGGGGCATGTTGACGTCGCTGATGACGAGGTTCGGCTTCAGGCCGCCCTTGATGCGGTCCAGCGCCTCCTGGCCGTCCGCAGCGGTCTCCACCGTCAGACCCTCCTTGGTGAGGATCGACTTGATGCTCATGAGCATGGTGGGCGAGTCGTCGACGAGCATGACGGTGGTCATGGCAGGACCTCTTCTGGTGCGGGATGTTCGGCGGGGGTGTCGGTACGGGTCCCCACCAGCTCGTCGGCCAGGTCGTCGACCAGGTCCTCGACGCGGTGGGAGGTGGCGGAGGCATCGAGGTCCTCCGCAGGGCTGGGCGCGAGGCCCTCCGCCACGGCCGCGCCTTCGACCGTGGGGTGGTCCGCGAGCGCCGCGGCGCCGGGCGTGCTCTGCAGCAGAGGCAGGATCCAGGCCCTGGTGAAGTCATCGGCAGGAACCCCGACGACCTTGACCCCGGCGGCCACCAGCGCCTGCAGGGCGGCGGTGTGCAGGTGCCGGCAGTCGACCAGGTCGACGGCCGGGTCCGCGGCGCCGCGCAGCCAGGTCGCCAGCGGCTCGGCCTCCTCGACGACGACGGCCCCGGTCAGCACGGCGGTGTTCTCAGCGAAGTGCAGTGGCACGGTGGTTCAGCTCCTTGACGTCGAGCACGAGCAGGACGAGACCGTCACCCAGCAGGGCGGTGCCGCAGTAGCCGGGAGTTCCGGCCAGCAGGCCCTCCAGCGGTTTGAGGATGACGTCGGTGTTCTGGTGGAAGCGGTCGACGACGACGCCGAGCGGGCCGGTCGCGGTGCGCACGACCAGGACGTTCAGCGGCGCGTCGCCGCCGGTGTCTCCGCGGCCGCCCAGCAGGGCGTCGAGCCACACCAGCGGCACGACGTCGTCGCGCAGCGCGAGGACGGGGTGCCCGGCGACGCGGGTGACGTCGGTGCGGTCGACGCGGACGGTCTCGACCACGTCGTCCAGCGGCACACCGAAGCGCTGGTCGCCGGCGGTCAGCAGCAGCACCCGGGAGACGGCCATGGTCAGCGGCAGCCGCAGTCGGACGGTCAGGCCCTGGCCGCGGCGGTTCTCGGTGGTGACCGAGCCGCCGAGGCGTTCGATGGAGCTGCGCACCGCGTCCATGCCGACCCCGCGGCCGGAGACGTCGGAGATGACCTCGGCGGTGGAGAAGCCGGGGGCGAAGATGAGCTGGGCGGCGTCCTCGTCGGACATCGACTCCAGGGCGTGCTCGTCGATCAGCCCCCGCTGGTAGGCCTTGGCCCGCACCGTGTCGGTGTCGATGCCGCGGCCGTCGTCGACGATCTCGACGAGGACGGCGTCGCCGTCGGGCGCGGCCCGCAGGACCAGCGTCGCCTCCTCCGGTTTGCCGGCTTCCCGGCGCTGCTCGGGGGTTTCGATGCCGTGGTCGAGGCTGTTGCGGACCAGGTGCACGAGCGGCTCGGTGAGCATCTCGATGACGTCCTTGTCCGCCGCGGTCTCCTCGCCCTCCTGCACCAGGCGCACCTTCTTGCCCAGCTTGCGGGACAGGTCGCGCACCAGGCGCGGTGCGCGGGCGAAGGCGGTGGACACCGGCAGCATCCGCACGTCCATGACGGCCTGCTGCAGTTCCTCGCTGACGCGGCTGATGACGGCGTACTCGTCCAGCAGGCGCCGGGCCAGGGCCCGGGAGCCGGCCTCCTCGGCCTCCTGCGCCACGAAGGGCAGGGCGTTCTTGGCCACGACGAGTTCACCGACGAGGTCGAGCAGCTTGTCGACCTTGGCCTGCTCCACCTTCAGCACCCGGGAGGCGCGGGAGGCGTCGTCGGCGGCCGGCGCGTCGGGACGTGCGGCCGGCTCCTCCGGGGAGGTGCGCGGCGCCGGGACGGCGACCGGAACGGCGACGGAGGAGGCGGCAGCGGCGGCCTCGCCCTGCTCGGCGACCGTGGGGGCGGGGGTGCCCGCACCGGCGGCGACCGTGGCGATCCACGCCACGAGCGCGCCGGAGGACCCGGTGGCCAGGAACTCCGCGAGCGCCGCGGTGCCGGGGGCGGTGTCGAGGCCGGCGGCCGTGGCCACCCGCAGCGCGACCCCGGCGGCCGAGCGCACCCGGGCGGCGCCGGCGGGCGGGCCGTCGGCGATGTCGTCACCGTCGGCGCCGATGCACGCCAGCAGCCGGCACTGGGCCTGCAGGACGAGGGCGTGCAGCGGGTCGGCGACCGGTGCGGCGGCCTGCGCCGGCGCGAGTTCACCCGCCGGCTCGTCCTCGGGGGTGCCGTCGAGGAGCCGGGCGAGGTTCTCGGCGCTCACCTCGGCGACCTGCACCTGGTCGGGGACGTAGCGGAACACGTGCGCCAGTTCGCCGACGGAGGCGCGGGTCAGCGCGGTGAACCGCAGCCGGCACTCGTACTCGTCGAGGTCCTCGATGCCGGGCAGCGGCTCGGCGGAGGCGGTGTGCAGCAGTTCCAGGGCGGGGACCTGCCGGAACAGGTTCAGCGGGTCCTCGCCGCGGAAGAAGCAGGCCTCGTCCGGTTCGTAGCGCACCGCGCGCACGGTGGCGGACGTCGTGGCCAGCCAGCCGCGCAGCTCGGCCAGGTGGGCGGCCGGCAGGTCCAGGACCCAGCCGGGCAGCGCCGACGGCTGCGCCGCGACGGGTTCGGCGGCCGGGGCCGCGGACGGTTCGGCCGGGCCCTCCCCCAGCCAGGAGCGCAGCAGCGCCGACTGCGTGTCGGCCTCGCGGGCGGCGTCCTGCGGGGCCCGGCCGGTGCTCTCGATGACCGGCATCCAGCGCCGGACGGTGTCGAAGGCCCACAGCAGCGCGTCGACCATCTCGGGGACCAGCGTCAGCCGGCCGGCGCGCACGGCGTCGAGCAGGTCCTCGGCGGCGTGCGTCAGCCGGGTCAGCTCGGGCAGGTCGAACAGCCCCGAGGAGCCCTTGAAGGTGTGCGCGGCGCGGAAGACCGCGTTGACGAGCTCGCTGTCGCCGGGATCGGCCTCCAGGCGCAGCAGGCCGTCGTCGACGTCGGCGAGCAGGTCCGCCGACTCGGCGACGAACTGGACGAGCAGGGGGTTGGTCACGACCGGCTCCCGGTGGGGGTGGAGGACGGCAGGGGGGCGGTGAGCAGGCCGGCGACGCGGGTGAGCAGGTCCGGCGCGACGGGTTTGACGAGGTACAGGTTGGCGCCGGCGGCGTACCCGGCGTCGGCGTCGGACTCCTGCGACTCGGTGCTGATGGTGATGACGGGCACGGACCGGCCCAGGGCTTCGGCCCGCAGCCGGCGCACCAGGGTCAGGCCGTCCATCTGGGGCATGTTGACGTCGGTGACGACCAGGTCGAAACGCTGCGCGAGCAGCGCTTCGAGCGCCTCGAAACCGTTGCCGGCCTCCTCGACGACGAAACCCGCCGCGCGCAGGATGCCACCGTGGTACATCCGCACGGTGGGGGCGTCGTCGACGACGAGGGCTCGCCGACGCGGGGTCTGCTCGTCGGTTCCGGGCAGTTCGAGGTCGGGTTTCTCGGTGGGCTGGCTCATGCCGTGGCTCCGATCGCGGGACGCTGGTAGGCGATCCCCTCCGGCAGCCGGACGGGGTCGAAGATGGGCGAGATGCGGCTCATGGACTCGGAGTGCCCGAGGAAGAGGAAACCTCCGGGCCGCAGGGCGCCGAAGAGGTTCTCGGCGGCACGGCGGGAGGAGATCTCGTCGAAGTAGATGAGCACGTTGCGGCAGAACACGACGTCGAAGGCGCGGAAGGAGCGCATCTGGTCGGTGTCGCACAGGTTGGCGGTGGTGAACTCGATGGCCTCGCGGACGTCCTCGCGCACCCGGTGCCGCTCACCGGCGCGCTCGAAGAACTCCGTGCGCACGGCCGGGGGCACGCGGTGCATGGACCGTGCCCCGTACTCCCCGCGCCGGGCGTGCTCGAGCACCCGGGTGTCGATGTCGGCCGCGACGATCTCGACGTCGAACGTCTCGATGCCGGGCCACTCGCTCAGCAGGCGCAGCGCGATGGAGTAGGGCTCCTCGCCGGTGGAGCACGGCAGCGACAGGATCCGGATCGGGCTGCGGTCACGGGCGGCCGTGCGGGCCTGCGCGATCCGGGGCATGACGGTGCGCACGAGGGAGTCGAACTGGTGGTCCTCGCGCAGGAAGTACGTCTCGTTGACGGTCAGCTCGTTGACGAGCTGCTGGGCGAACCGCTCGTCGGCGCCGGCGCGCAGGGAGGCGAACCAGAGGTTGAAGTCACCGCCGTGCTCGCGCACGCAGGTCGTGACACGCTTGTCGACGAAGTAGCGCTTGTTGTCGCCGAAGTGGATGCCGGTGCGGCGGTAGACCCATTCGCGCACGCGGGCGAACTGCGCCTCGGTCAGCTGGTTCCCCGCGGCCGGGTTCGTGGTGGGCAGGGTCACCGGGCACCCGCCGCCAGGGTGGCCAGGAACTGCAGGTAGGGGTTGTCGGGGAACCGCGCGGCGGCGGCGTCGGCGAGCCGGTGGGCCACCTCGTCCTCCAGCAGCTGGGCGGCGTCCACGGCCGCGGCCACGACGTTCTCGTCGGCGTCGGCGTCCACGACGACCTCGAGCCAGTCCGGCACACCCGGGTGGGCCAGCGCGCTGAGCACCATGACCGCCAGCGTGCGGACCCGCACGTCGCCGGTGACCAGCAGGTCACCGACGACGGCGGCGGCACCGTTCGGCATCGTCTGCAGGGTCGCGACGGCTGCGTTGCGCCGGGCGGCGTCGTCGGTGGACAGCCAGCCGGCGAGGTGGGCGGCCACGGCGGGCCCGTCGTGCTCGTCGTGCCCGGCGAGGGTGGTCAGCAGGGCGTCGCGCACGGTCGCCTGGGCTTCGGCGTCCACGGCGGCCAGCAGGTGCGGCACCACCTCGGCGAGGCCGGCCAGGTCCAGGGCGGCGAGCCGGCGGTCCTCGGCGTCGGCGCTGCGCAGCTGCGCCAGCAGACCGTCGACGTCCCGCCCGGTCGCGCGCCGCTCGACGGGGTGGCCGCCGGACGGGGTGGCGGTGGCCTTCTTCAGGCCCATGGCGTCTCCTCGGGTTCGGGGTGGAACGGGGTTCAGGCCCAGGTGAGGACCTGTGCGGCGATCTGGTCGGCGTGCAGCACGCGGGTGGCGCCGTCGCGGGCCACCAGCTGCCCGGGCATGCCCCACACGACGGCCGACTCCTCGGACTCGGCCACGGTGCGCCCGCCGCGGGCCTTCAGCCGCGCCATCTGCTCGGCGCCGTCGTCGCCCATGCCGGTCAGCAGGACGCCGATGGTGCGCCGGGGGTCGACGTGCTCGAGCGCGCTGGCGACCATCCGGTCCACGCTGGGGTGCCAGCGGTAGGCCGAACCGGCCGGGGTGGAGCGGACGACGAGGCTGTCCCCGCGCCGCCCCAGCACCACGTCGGCGTCGCCGCGGGCGACGTAGACGTGGCCGGGCAGCACCGGCACCATCCCCGTGACCTCCTGCACCGGCAGGGCGCAGGAGGCGTCGAGCCGGTTGGCCAGGGCCCCGGTGAAGGAGGCCGGCATGTGCTGGGCGATGAGCACCGGGGCGGCGAAGTCCGCCGGGAACTGCGACAGCAGCGCCGACAGCAGGGCCGGTCCCCCGGTGCTGGAGCCGACGAGCACCAGGTCGGTGCTGCCGGTGCCGCCGGTGCCGCCGCCGGTCGCCGAGGACACCGCAGCCGGCCGGTCGACTCGCCGGTCGACTCGCCGGGACGGTCGCCCGGCGGCGAACGCCTCCTCCCGCTGACGGCGCAGCCGCGAGGTCAGCGAGCCGGGCCGCACCCGGGCGGCGGCGGCGCGGCGCACCTTGCGGCGGATCTCCTCCGCCGCCTCGGACATGTTCAGCGACACCGTGCCGCCGGGTTTGGCGACGTAGTCCACGGCCCCCAGTTCCAGGGCCTCCAGCGTCGCCACCGCACCGCGTTCGGTGATGGAGGAGACCATGACGACCGGAACGGGCCGTTCGTCCATGATCCGCGACAGGCACGTCAACCCGTCCATGACGGGCATGTTGACGTCCAGGGTGACCACGTCGGGCTCCTCGCGGGACAGGACGTCCAGGGCGTCCTCGCCGTTGCGGGCGAGGACGACCTCGACGTCACCGTCGGCGGTGAGCATGGTCTTCAGGGCCTTGCGCATGAGCGCGGAGTCGTCGACGACGAGCACCTTCAGGGTCGAACCGTTCACCGTTGCGACTCCCGCGCTCAGGCGGCCGTGGAGCCGGCCGTGGAAGCGGCCGAGACCTCGTCGGCCAGCTGCGCGACCTGCTCCCCGCCCAGCAGCTGGGCCGGTTCCAGGACCAGCAGCATGCGCCCGGAGCGGGGCAGGTTCGCCACCCGGGTGACGACCTCGGCCTGTTCGCGGGACAGCTCGGGGGCGCTCTCCAGCTCGGCGCCGGAGACCCGCAGGACCTCGGCGACGGAGTCGACGACGAAACCCGTGCGCACGCCCTGGATGATGAGCACGACGATGCGCTGACGCTCGTCGCGGGCGCTGCGGTCCAGGCCCAGGCGGGTGCGCAGGTCCACGACCGGCAGCACCGCACCGCGCAGGTTCACCAGGCCCTCGACGAACTCCAGGGTCCGGGGCACGCGGATCAGCGTGTCGGGCACGCGGATGATCTCCTGCACGGCGTCGACCGCCACGCAGTACTCCTCGCCCTGCAGGCGGAACACGACGAGCAGTTCGTCGTCCCCGCGGCCGTCGTCCACCACGTCGTCCTCCAGCTCCTCGCGGGTGTTCCTGACCTGCGCCGGCCCGCCCTGGGCCGTCTCGAGCGCGTCGAGCGCGCCGACGTCGACGAGGGAGTCGGCCGACAGGACCGACACCAGGCGCTTGCCGTCCTCCAGCCGGCACACCGACTCGACCTCGCGGTTGCGCCCACCGCCGGAGACCACGTGCGGCAGGGCGCCGACCAGCTCGGCCGGCACCCGCAGCACCTCGCGGACGGTGTCCATGACGACGCCCACGAGGGACTCGCGGCCCTCGCGCTCGACCGTCACGACGACGATGCGGTTGTGCGGCTGCAGCGGCGGAACCTCCAGGCCGAACACCTGGCGCAGGCTGACGACGGGCAGCAGCCCGCCGCGCAGGTCCATGACGCCCAGCACCCGCGCGGCCGCGTTGGGTACCGCGGTAACCCGTTCGGGCGCCTGGACGATCTCCTGCACCCGGTCGATCGGCAGCGCGTACTCCTGGCCGTCGACGGCGAAGCTGACCAGCTCCAGGGTGTCGGAGGAGTCGTCCTCCACGACCGTCGAGGCCGGCGACCAGGCGCCGGCGCCGCCCTGGGCGGCGACCTTGGCGGCCAGCACCGCGAACTCGGTGCGGACCAGGCGCTGCACGTCCAGCACGGTCGTCATCCGGCCCGCGGACCGGCCCGCCGATCCCTTGAGCACGGCGGCCAGCAGCTCCGAACGCACCGTGCCCTGCACGCCCTCGGCGCTCTCGAGCTGGTCGGGCTCGACCGACACCACCGCGGTGACGCGGTCGACGACCAGTCCCAGGGTGGCGCCGGCGGCCTCCACCACGACGACGCGCGTGGCCTCGTCGTGCTCGGCGGCCCGCAGGCCGCAGCACGAGCGCAGGCTCACCACCGGCAGCACCCGCCCGCGCAGGTTGGCCAGGCCCTCCAGCGCGGCCGGGCCCAGCGGTACCCGGATCAGCTCGGGCATGCGGATGATCTCCTGCACGCGCTCCATCGGCAGGGCGTAGGACTCCCCCGCCATCTCGAACGTCACGAAGTCGGCGGCGCCGTCGGTGTCGTCCTGCCCGGCGGGCTCACCGGCGGCCTCTGCGGCCCCCGCCTCGTCCCAGCCGGTCTCGTCCGCGGGCGTCGCCGCGGCGCTCCCCTCGTGCAGAGGGGTCTCCATGGTGCTCATCGCACTCCTCGTCCGGGGGGTGGGGCTCAGGGCTGCTGCAGCTCGTCGGCCAGCGCGGCGATCTCCTCGATCGCGGTGGCCAGCTCCTCGGCGCCGGTGGACTGCTGGCGCGCGGCGGCCGAGGCCTGCCCCGAGAGTGCGTCGGCCTGGTTGGCGGCGGCGGAGATCTGGTCCAGGGCGGTCTTGACCTGGCTCAGCGCGGAGGCGATCTCGGCCGAGGCGGCGCGCACCTCCTCGTTGCCGGCGCGGACCTCGACCATGTCGCGCTCGACCTCGACGAGGCGGGCCGTGCTGGCCTTGGCCCGCTCGACCTCGACCAGGGCCTGGCGGGAGGTCTCCTCCAGGTCGGCGCGCACCGCGCTGATGCGGTCCTGGACCTCCTTGACGAGGTCCTTGATGCGCTCGGCGTTGTCGGCGGAGTCGCGGGCCAGGTTGCGGATGTCGGTGGAGACGACCGCGAAACCCTTGCCGTACTCGCCGGCGCGGGCCGACTCCACGGACCCGTTGACGGCCAGCATGTTCGTCTGGATGGACACGTTGGCGATGGCGTCGACGATCTTGTCGATCTTGCGGGAGACGATCTCCAGCTCCACGACCTGCTTGACGCTGTCCTTGGCGGCGGCCGAGGCGGTGGTGATCGCGGTGATCATCGCGTCGACGGCCTCCTTGTTGGTGGCCAGGCCTGTGATCATCTCGTCGGCCTTCTCGATCGCCACGCCCGCGCGGGTCTCGGCCAGCTGGGCTCCGGACTCGATCTGGCTGATCGCCCCGGCCGACTCCTGCGTCTTGGCGGACTGCGCCTGCGCACCGCTGGAGATCTCCCCGATGGCCTGGGAGATCTGGGTGGCGGCGCGGTTGATCTCCTCGGCCGCGGCGGCCAGCTCCTCGGCGGAGGCGGCGACCTCCTCGGCGCTCTTGCCGATGTCGGCCGAGCCGCGCAGCTCGTCGGCGATCTCGGACAGCTGCTCGGCGGCCTGCTCGCTCTGCTGCAGCGCCGCACCCTGCTGGTCGACGGTCTGCAGGACCTCCTCGGCCGCGGCGGACTGCTGCTCGGCGGCGGCGGCGATCTCCTCGGCGCGCAGCTGGGCGTCCTGGGAGGCGCGCTCGGCCTGGGAGGCGGCGGCGGCGATCTCACCGGCGCCGTCGAGGATGACGACCATGTCGTCGCGGATCTGGGCGAGCTGGGCGGTGACGGCCCGGCCCTTCTCCACCTCGCCGCGGGAGGTGTCGGCCGAGGCCTGCACACCCTCGGCGACGGAGTTGACGCCGGTGCGGATGGAGTCGATGAGCTCACGGATCTGGCTGGCCGAGCGCTCCGAGGTCTCGGCCAGGGTGCGGACCTCGTCGGCGACCACGGCGAAACCCTTGCCGTGCTGACGGGCGCGGGCGGCTTCGATGGCGGCGTTGAGGGCCAGCAGGTTCGTCTGGTCGGCGATGCGTGCGACGGCGGCGACGATGGTGCCGATCTCCTCGGCCTGCTTCTCCAGCTCGGAGATCATCTCCACCGACGCGGTCTGCCGGTCGGCGGCCTCCCCCACGTTGGCGACCAGGCCGGAGATGCCCTCGGCCGTCTCGCCCAGCAGGGTCTGCAGCTTGGTGGTGGTGTCCTTGACCCGCGCGCTGGTCTGCTTCTGGGTCTGGATGCGCCCGGCGACCTGGTTGGTGGCGGCCAGCGACTCCTGGGTGGCGCCCGAGGCCTCCTCGGCGCCGGCGGCGATCTGCTGCATCGCCTCGCGCAGCTGGCGCGAGGCCTCCGCCGACTGCGCCGTCGAAGCGGCCAGCTCGGTGGTGGCGGCGGCGATGCGCTCGGCGGCCTGCTGCTGCTTGGCGACGGTGCGGGCCCGGCGGCGCGCCTCGTCGGACTCGCGGGTGTCCTTGCGGGGACCGGTCGACGAGGTGGGGGTGACGGCGGGACGGGCCGCGGGGATGGTCGCCTTGGCGCCGTTCTTGGTCAAGGGCATGGGTGTTCCTTCGCGCTGTGAGCTGCTTCTGGAGGTGATCGTCTTCCGGCGCGGGTGGGCGATCACCAAGGATCGCGGGGGCCCTGCGCAGCCGGGACCTTCTAGGTATCGGCAACCCCCGTTGCACCTTGAGCGCCGGGGTCACCGACGCACCGTCGCGCACCGGCTCAAGGTGGGGCGCGCGATTGCCGACGGCCTCCTGTGCGCACCGAGCCTCCGTCCCCTGCGGGCGGCCACCTGCCCGGTGCTCACGACACCCTCACGACGCTGACGTTGAAGGAGGAGCCCGACAGCACCCTCGGGGCGCTGGAGGCGCTGCGAGAGCAGATGGACGTCGCCATCCGGGACCTCCAGGCCCTCGCCGCGCGCGTGGACGACGTCACCGGACAGCGCCGCGCCGGACGCAGCTACCACGAGATCCTCACCCGCAAGGAGCGCCCCCTCGTCGTCGAGGCGCTCAGCACGCTGGTCACCGACCTCAGCGAGGCCGGTGCCGCCTACCGCCGGCACCAGGCCCAGGCCCTGCTGCACGAGGAGCTGAGCGTGGCCGAGATCGCCGACCTCTTCGGCGTGACGCGCCAGCGCGTGTCCACCCTGCTGCAGACGCCGCGGGAGACGACCGCCGGCTGACACCGGTACCCGCCTCGCGCCCGGCTTCGGGCGAGCCGCCCGGCGGCCGGAGGTGTCCGCGGCCCCGCACCGGGTAGGGGAAGGGCGACCGACCTGGAGGAGACCCGTGACCGTGGCACCGAGCCGCCCGGTAGCCGCACCCTGCGCGCGCGGGCGGCCCACGGCCTGCGGGCGGACGACGTGAACGGAGCACCACACGATGGACCACGCACGCACACCCGTCCTGGAGGCCGTCGAGGCCTTCCACCGCCGCGGTGACGTGGTGTTCGGCCCTCCCGGCCACCGGCAGGGCCTGGGCGTCGACCCCCGGGTGCTGGCGGTCCTGGGCGAGCGGATGTTCGCCGCCGACATCCTGACCCTCAACGGCCTGGACGACCGCCGCGAGTCCCAGGGCGTGGTCAGCCAGGCCGAGGAACTCATGGCCGACGCGGTCGGGGCGGACAAGGCGTTCTTCTCCACCTGCGGCAGCTCGCTGTCGGTCAAGTCCGCGATGATCTCCGTCGCGGGACCGGGCGAGAAGCTGCTGGTCTCGCGCAACGCGCACAAGTCGGTCATCGCCGGGGTCATCATCTCCGGCATCGACCCGGTCTGGGTGCACCCGCACTTCGACGCCCGCCTGCACCTGGCGCACCCGCCGGAGCCGGCCGACGTCCGGGCTGCGCTGCAGGCCAACCCGGACGCCAAGGGCATGCTGCTCATCTCCCCGACGGACTGGGGGACCTGCGCCGACATCGGCGGCGTCGCCGACGTCTGCCACGAGTTCGACGTCCCCCTCGTCGTGGACGAGGCGTGGGGCGCGCACCTGCCGTTCCACCCGGACCTGCCCGAGTGGGGGATGAACGTCGGCGCCGACCTGGTCGTCACCAGCGTGCACAAGATGGGCGGCGCCATCGAGCAGAGTTCGGTCTTCCACCTCAAGGGTGGACGTGTCGACCCCGACGTGCTCTCCGCGCGCGAGGACCTGCTCGGGACGACGAGTTCCTCCCCCCTGGTCTACGCCAGCCTGGACGGCTGGCGCCGTCAGATGGTCGAGCAGGGCGGCGAACTGCTCGGCGCGGCCCTGGAACGGACCGGGCGCCTGCGCGAAGCGGTCGCCGGGATCGAGGGACTGGAGTTGATGGGCCGGGAGGTCCTCGGCACCGGCGGCGCCTTCGAACTGGACCCCCTGGCCCTGACGATCGACGTGCGGGCCCTGGGCATCAGCGGTTTCCAGGCCGGTGACTGGTTGCGGTCCGCCTGCCAGGTCGACGTCGGCTCGGCGGACACCTGCCGCATCGGGGCCCGCCTCACCTACGCCGACGACGAGAGCCGGCTGGCCCGGCTGCTGGATTCCCTGCGCCGCCTGGCCGCCGAGAGCGGCACCCTGGAGGAACTGCCGCCGGTGCAGCTGCCGCCCCCGCACTCGCTGGAACTGGAGAACGCGATGCTGCCCCGGGACGCGTTCTTCGGCCCCGCCGAGCAGGTTCCCGCCGAGCAGGCCGTCGGCCGCATCGCCGCCGAGGTGGTCAGCCCGTACCCGCCCGGAGTGCCCGTCCTGACGCCGGGCGAGGTCGTGGGCGCCGAGGCCGTCGACTACCTGCGGTCGGGCGTCGCCGCGGGAATGCTCGTCCCCGACGCCGCCGACGGCTCGATGGAGACGCTGCGCGTCGTGGCCCGCTGACCGCATCCCCGCACCGGGCGGGCGCTCCGGCGCGCGACCCGGCGCCGGACGGGCCAGACTTCCCGCACCGACCACGAACCGTGAGAAACCCCCAGGAACACCGACATCCCACCGGAGGAACCATGACGTCCCACGACGAGCACACCCTCGCCCAGTCCGCGCACGACCTCGCCTCGGCCCTGTGGTTCGGCGGTGCCGTCATGGGCGTGGCCGGGGTGAACAAGTCCGGCTCCGACCTCAGCGTCGGCAGGGACCGCATCGCGGTCGCCGCCTCGGCCTGGAACAGGTTCCAGCCGGTGCAGTGGGCGAGCATCGCCACGGTCCTGGTGACCGGCTCGCAGCTGACGGCCTCCAGCAGCCAGCGGCTGGCGCTGCAGCAGGGTTACGCCAGCACCGGCGCCCTGAAGATCGGTTTCGTCGTCACCGGCGCGGTCGCCACGGCCTACGCCGCCTTCGCCGGGCAGAAGATCGCCAAGGCCGCCGCCGCGGCCGAACAGCGCGGCGAGCCGGTGTCGGTCAAGGACGCCACCATTCCCACGGCGAACACCCCCGCGGACGTGGCGACGTGGCAGCGTCGCCAGCGGATCGCGCAGTTCCTGCCGGTGGTCTGCGCGGCGGGCAACATCGTGTGCAACGCCAAGCTCGTGCAGAGCTACCGGCTGGCCGCCACGGCCCGCGGTGTCCTGGGGCGCCTGCACCTGTCCTGACCGGTTCGGCGTCGCGAGGCTGCCGGGTGGGCCTCCGCCCGGTAGCCTCGTGGCAGCTCCAGAGCCGGGGCCCCTTCCCCACCGAGGAGGAGCACCGTGCCCGGAGCCTGGCTGGTCGGGAGGTCTCCCGACGCCCCCGCCGCGGACGAGGCCCTGAGGGCCGTGGCACTGGCCGTCGACACCGGCGACCACGACGTCGACGCGGCCCTGCACGAACTGCACCGGCTCGCCGAGACCGACGGCGTGCAGATCGCCGCCGACGTCCGGCAGACGCGCGACCACCCCGACCCGGCGACCTACGTCGGACGCGGCAAGGTCGCCGAGATCGCCGGCACCCTGGAACGCACCGGCGCCCGGCTGGTCATCGCCGACGACGAACTCACTCCCGCGCAGGTGCGTTCCCTGGAGGGCGAACTCGGCGTGCGGGTGGTGGACCGCACGGCCCTGGTGCTGGACATCTTCGCCCAGCACGCCCGCAGCAGCGAGGGCCGCACCCAGGTGGAACTGGCGCAGATCGCCTACCAGCTGCCCCGCCTGCGCGGCGGCGGGCGGAACCTGTCGCGCGTCGGTGGTGGCCGGGTGGCCGCCGGGCAGGGCATCGGTGTCCGCGGACCGGGGGAAACCCGCCTGGAGTCCGAGCGGCGCCGGCTGCGGCGGCGCGCCGGGGAACTGCGCCGGCAGGCCGCCGCGATCGCCGCCCGCCGTCAGCGCACCAGGGACCGCCGGTCGCGCAACGCCGTTCCCTCCGCCGCGTTGACCGGGTACACCGACGTGGGCAAGTCCGCGCTGCTGAACCGGCTGACCGCGGCGGACGTGGAGGTGCGGGCGGAGTTGTTCGCCACCCTGGACCCCACGGTGCGGCGGGTCGTCGTCGACGACGTGGCGTTCACCGTCACCGACACCGTCGGTTTCGTGCGCAACCTGCCCCACCAGCTGGTCGAGGCGTTCCGCTCCACGCTGGAGGAGGTCGCCCAGGCCGACCTGGCGGTGCACGTGGTGGACGCCGCGGCCCCCGACGCCCTGGACCGGGTGAGCACGGTGCGCGGGGTGCTGCGCGAGATCGGTGCCGCCGACGTGCCCGAACTGCTGGTCCTCAACAAGGCCGACGTGGCGCCGCCGGACTGGGTGGCGGCACTGCAGCGCCTGTACCCCGAGGCCGCCGTGGTCTCCGCCCTCACCGGGCAGGGCGTGCCGGAGTTGCGGGCCACCCTGGCGGACCGGTTGCGCCGCAACCGCTGACCGGCGGCACCGCGGTCCCGGCGCCGGCGCCGGCGGTGCAGTTCGTCCAGGACGTCGGCCCCCGGTCGACCGGCCCCGACGTGCTTGCTCGAGCGCCGGGAGTTCCTCGCCGCGCGGTCCGGCCCGGTGTGGGTTCCACTGGACGGGTTCTGCGTCGACGACGTGGAACCGGGCCGGAACGGGCAGTTCCGGTCTGCCCGGGTGCAACAGGGCCGCCCGCAGCGCCCGGTGCACCGGAGGACCGCCCGTGACCACTCACCGCCCGGCCGGCGGCCCGGCTCCGCACCCACCGGGCCCGCAGCCGGGAGGACCGCAGCGGCAGTTGCGCCGGGACGTCGGTGCGGTGGGGGCCTTCGCGGCGGGGTTCTCCTTCGTCTCGATCCTCACGACGGTCTTCCAGCTGTTCTCCTTCGGGTACTCCTTCGGCGGGCCGGCGTTCTTCTGGACCTGGCCGATGGTCATCGCCGGGCAGTTCTGCGTCGCCCTGGTCTTCGCCGAACTGGCCGGGCACACCCCGGTGGCCGGGTGCATCTTCCAGTGGGCCCGCCGGCTGGCCGGGACGACCGTCGGCTGGTTCGCCGGCTGGTGGATGCTGATCGGGTACGTCGTCAGCGTCGCCGCGATCGCGGTCGCCGCCCAGAGCGTCCTGCCGGTGGTCTGGGGCGGTTTCCAGGTCGTGGGCGGCGATCCGGCCCTGGACACCCGCACGGGGGCCACCAACGCCATCGTGCTCGGCATCGTGCTCATCGCCGCCGCCACGGTCGTCGGCGCCCTGGGTGTGAAGGTGGTGTCGGCGGTCAACGTCGTCGGGATCGGCTGCGAGATCGTCGGGGTGGTGCTGCTCGTCGTGCTGCTGTTCGCCCACGCCGAACGGGGCCCGCAGGTGGTGCTGGACACCGCGGGAACCGGAGGTTCGGGCAGCTACGTGTGGCCCTTCCTGGCCTCCTCGCTCATGGCCGCCTACGTGATGTACGGGTTCGACAGCGCCGCGGAACTGTCGGAGGAGACGCGCAACCCGCGCCGCACCACCCCCCGGGCCGTCCTGCAGGCCATCAGCGCCTCGGCGGTCGGCGGGGCGCTGCTGCTGGTGGCGGCGCTGATGGCCGCGCCCAGCCTCACCGACGGCGAGCTGGCCTCGGCCGGGATCTCCTACGTCCTGGTGAGCCGGCTGGGCAGCACCCTGGGGACCGTGCTGCTGGTCGTGGTGGCGATCGCGATCGTGGCGGCGCTGCTGGCCATCCAGACCTCGGCCTCGCGGGTGGCGTTCAGCATGGCCCGTGACGGCGCGCTGCCGTGCTCGCGCTTCCTGGCGCACGTCGATCCCCGGACCGGCACCCCGACCCGCGCGGCCGTCGTCGTGGCCGCGGCCGCCGTGCTGGTGCTGCTGGTCAACCTGGGCCGGGCCGGGGTGTTCACCGCCGTGACGAGCGTGTCGGTGATGATCGTCTACCTGGCCTACCTGCTGGTCACCGTGCCGGCCCTGGTGCGCCGGTTCCGGGGACGGGCCCACCCGCTGGTCGGCGGCGGGGAGCAGCCGCGGCTCGGGTTCGACCTGGGCCGCTGGGGCTGGCCGGTCAACGTCGTGGCCGTGGTCTTCGGGGCGCTGATGGTGGTCAACATGGCCTGGCCCCGGCAGGAGGTCTACGACCCCGAGGCCGGCACCTGGTACCTGCGCTTCCTGCCCGAGCTGTTCCTGGTGGGCACCGGGGCCATCGGGGCGGTGGTGTTCGCCAGGCGCCGCGGCCACTTCGCCGACGCCCACGAACACCACCGCGCCGGGGCCGGGGCGGTCGCCGCCGGCGGCGCACATCGCGGTGGGGCGGCGCGCTGAGCCGGCCGCCGGCGCGGGTGGCGACCACGGCGCCCGGGGACCGGTGGTGTTCTCGCCCCCGTCCTCGCCCCCGTCCTCGCCCCGTCAACGCCTTCGGCGTGTCCTGTGCGGCGCCACGACGGCGTCGGCGGTCCCCTGACCGACTCGGGAGTTCCGCCGGAGTCGTCACGGGCGCCCTGCTACCCATGGCGCACACCCGTCCTCACTCCCCCCGTGGAGGGCGGGTGCAGGCCGGCCCGGCGACCCCCCGCCGGGTCGGCCGCCCGCGGGCCGAGGTCCCCCTGCCGGTGACGCCACCCGGCGGCCGGGCAGGACTCAGGTGCCGCAGAAGGTCTGGTAGGGGCCGAAGTCCCCCGGGGCCGGTGCGGCGTAGCGCTCCAGCCCCGGACGCTCGTCGTAGGGGGCGTCCACGGCCTCCAGCAACCGCTCCACCGGCCCGAGGTCACCGCCGGTGGCGGCCGTGAGGGCTTCCTCGACGAGGTGGTTGCGCGGGATGTAGACCGGGTTCACCCCGTCCATCGCCGCGGCGTCGGGGCCCAGGGCGAGCCAGCGCTCCAGCCAGCCGTCGAGCGCGGGATCGGGAACCAGCGCACGCACGGGCGCGCGGTCACCGCGCGCCGCGGTGGCCAGGGCGCGGAAGAACGACGTGTGGTCGGGGTGGGCCCGGGTGAGCAGTTCCAGCAGGTCCCCGACGAGCGGGCCGAGGTCCGTGCCGTCGGGGTCGGGGTCGGGGTCGGGGTCGGGGGAACGGTGCGCCAGGCCGAGCTTGGCGCGCATCCCGTCGGCGTGGACGGCGGCGTAGCGGGTGCGGAACGTCTCCAGGGCCTGCTGCGCGAGGGCGACGGCCCGCTCCTGGTCCTGGTCCAGCAGCGGCAGCAGCGCCTCGGCGAGTCGAGCGAGGTTCCACTGGACCACGGCCGGTTGGTTGCCGTAGGCGTAGCGCCCGCCGTGGTCGATCGAGCTGTAGACGGTGGCCGGGTCGAAGGCGTCGAGGAAGGCGCAGGGCCCGTAGTCGATGGTCTCCCCGGAGATCGTGGTGTTGTCGGTGTTCAGGACGCCGTGGACGAACCCCACGAGCATCCACCGGGCCACCAGCGACGCCTGGGCGGCGACCACCGCCTCGAACAGCGCGAGGTAGGGGTTCGCCGCCGTGGCGGCGGCGGGGTGGTGGCGGGTGATGGCGTGGTCGGCCAGACGCCGCAGCAGATCGAGGTCCCCGCTGGCGCGGGCGTACTGGAAGCTGCCGACGCGCAGGTGGCTGGCCGCGACCCGGGCCAGGACGGCACCGGGCAGGACGGTGTCGCGCAGCACCTCGCGCCCGGTCGCGACCACGGCCAGCGCGCGGGTCGTGGGGATGCCCAGGGCGTGCACGCCCCGGCTGACCACGTACTCGCGCAGCATGGGGCCGACGGCGGCCAGGCCGTCGCCGCCCCGGGCGAAGGGCGTGCGCCCGGAGCCCTTCAGGTGCAGGTCGTGGAGGCGACCGCCGGGGTCGAGGAGCTCGCCGAGCAGCAGCGCGCGCCCGTCACCCAGGCGCGGGGAGAACCCGCCGAACTGGTGCCCGGCGTAGGCCTGCGCCACCGGCTCGGCGCCGTCGGGAACCTCGGTCCCCAGGAGCAGGCCCAGCCCGTCGGGGCTGCGCAGCCAGTCGGGATCGAGGCCGAGTTCGACGGCCAGCCGCTCGTCGAGCACGAGCAGCCGCGGATCGGGTGCCGCCTCGCCCTGCCAGGGGATCGCCATCTCCGGCAACTCCCGCGCGAAGCGGTGGTCGAGGACGACGGTCGAGGACGGTGCCAGGCTCACCCCGGCGACGATACGCACGATGCGCCGGGACACCAGCCGGCCCGCGCCGCGGGGCGCCTCTCACCGCGGCGCGGGGCGCAGCGCCGCGGGCACGGGGAAGGGAAGCCTGATGCGCTCGCTGCCGGCCCCGACGACGGAGGCGCTGCCGAAGTCGTCGGTCACGACGGTCACGCCCTCGGCGCTGACCTCGCTGATGCGGACCGGTCGCTCCACGCCGTCGGGCATCCGCAGCAGGTGGCGGTCGGCCAGGAAGCCGATGCCCAGGTCCTCGAGCGCCTCCTCGGCCTCGAGCCAGTCGACGGGCCCCGCGGTCACCGGCCGCCCGAGGACGTCGACGGGGCGGAAACCCTCGCCGTCGGGCACGATCCAGCCGACGGCCTCACCGTCCTGGCGACGGTGCTCGATCCAGCTCGCGGGCAGCACGGGAGTCGACGCTACCGGGGTGCGGCACCCGCGCGGCGGCAGATGCACGTCACGCGCTCGCACCCGAGCCGGCGAACCACCCCCGCGCGTACTGCACGACGATCGCGATCATGAGGAGGCCGGCGGCCACCGCAGCGCCCTCGGGGGCGTGGCGGAGGCCGAGCGCGCCCGCGGTCAGGCCGGCCACCCCGAGGGCGGCCACGGCACCGCCGAGGTGGAGGAACATCCGCTCGCGGAAGACCCACGCGAAGGGGATGAAGTGCAGCCCCACGACGGCGGCGATCAGCGCCGGGCGCAGCTCGGCGTGGTCCACCGCGTCCAGGACCCGCGTCCCGACGGCGATCAGCACCAGCTCCCCGGCGACGCATCCGGCGTAGGCCGCCAGCGCTCGCCGGCCCGGCCGGGCGAGTGGCCCGAGCGGAACCGGGCGGACGTAGTGGAAGAACAGGGCCGCGACGACCCCGGCCAGTCCCAGCACCCACGAGACCGTCGAGGCGGCCGTCCCCAGCACGGGCGAGCAGCTGCCGACGAAGACCAGGCCGCCGATGAGACCGATGAGGCTCCCCCACCGTCTCGGGTCGACCAGGAGCGGTGGTTCACCCGCTCCGGGACCACGGCGTGGCCGCGTGCCGGGAGCGGGCCTCGGTGATCGCCTCACGGTCCACCTCGCCGGGGAGTCGTCGCCACCTGCACATCCTCACCCTGCCCGCCGCCCTCCGGACAGGTCGGGGTGGGCGCGCCTCCCACCCGGTCGGCGCGGCCGCGGGACGTCAGCGCGGGGAGCCGACCACGCGATCGATCAGGTCGTCGATGAAGGCGGGCGTGGCCGTTGCGCCGGCGTAGGAGACGTGCACCAGGACCCCGCCGGTGAGCAGGACGAGGACCGGCTCGACGTCGGCGGCGGCCAGGTGGGTCGTCAGGATCGCCCGCAGGCCCCGCGTGCCGGTGTCGTAGAGCCTCAGGCGCAGGTCCGCCACGGCCTGCCCGTCGTCGGCGTGCTCCACCACCCCGGCGAGCAGCCGGTCCAGGCGGCCCTCGGCGAGGTCGTTCGCGAAGTCGGACAGGGCCGCCCGCAGGTCGGCGCGCAGGTCCCCCGTCGCGGGCGGGTGGTCGGCCTCGTCGCAGATGCGCTCGATCGAGGCACGGATGAGGTCCAGCCGCGTCGGCCAGTGCGCGTACACGGTCGCCTTGGAGTAGCCGGAGCGGCGGGCGACCTCTGCGTGCGTGACGGCGTCCCACCCCCCCGCCACGAGCAGCTCCGCGGTCGACCGCACGACGTCACGGTGGGTCCGCAGGACCCGCGGGTCGACGACGGCGGACGAGTCGGTCTGCACAGCCGCAGCCTAACCGCGCACCTCGTCAGGGTTCACTACTGGACAACTCGTCCAATAGTACTCACCCTGTCCACATGCCGCCGATCACCGTCACCCCGTTCACCAGCCCGATGCCCGTCGCCACCCCACCGCCCGGGATGGAGCTGTTCCAGCTGCCCACGGGCAGCTACGTCACCCGAGCCGCCCTGGCCTTCCGCGGGGGACGCTGGAGCGACCGACGGGAGTTCGCCTCGACCGCGGTCCTGGTCCGGCACCCCGCCGGTGACCTGCTCATCGACGCCGGCTTCGGCGCGAACGCCGCGCAGCACATCCGGACGCTGCCCGCGTTCCGCAGGGCGCGTCACCGGCTGGGTGCCACCGCCAGGCAGCAGCTGGACGCCGCCGGCTACGACCACCGACGGCTGCTCGGGATCGTCCTGACCCACTCGCACTGGGACCACGTCAGCGGCCTGGACTCCCTGGCCGCGCCGGTCTGGACGGCGCCGGGCGAGCGAGCGCACGCCGGGCGCGCGAAGGACGACCGCGTGTTCTCCCGCGTCACCGACGACCACGAGGTGCGGGAGTACAGCTTCGACGGGCCGGCCCACCTGGGGTTCAGCGCCAGCCGCGACGTCCACGGCGACGGGTCGGTCGTCATCGTCCCGGCCGCCGGGCACACCCCGGGATCGGTCGTCGTCTTCGTCACCGTGCCCTCCGGACGGCGGTTCGCCTTCATCGGTGACCTCACGTGGCAGCTGGAGGGCATCACGCGCCAGGCCGAGCGGCCACTGCTGCTGCGAGCCCTGGCCGACAGCGATCCCGCCGGGGTGCGCCGCGACCTGGCGCGGGTCATCGCGTTGGCCGACGAGGTGCACCTGGTACCGGCTCACGACGCCAGGGCCTACGAGGGGATCCCCCACCTGACCCCCGCGACGACGGGTCCCACCTCGTGAGCAGGTCCAGCAGACGTGCCCGGGCGGGCCTTCGGACGTACGCGCGCAACTTCGGGACCGATGAGCGGACCACCCGGCGCCTCATGCGGGAACGGGCGGGCCGCGACTACGTCACCGAAGCCTACGAAGCCGCCGGCGGCCCGGGGTGGCAGGGCGACGCGCTCACCGACAGGGACCGGAGCCTCGCGGTGATCGCCGCCCTCGTCGCCTCCGACGTCGTGGACGAACGTCTCGACGTCTACGTCGGCCTGGCTCGCAGGAGCGGGCTCGACGACGCCGGGCTCACCCAGCTCATGATCTTGCTGACGGCCTACGTGGGGCAACCCTACGCATCCGCTGCGATGCAGGCGGTGGGACGGACGAGCCGGCACGTCGGCCTCGGGGAACCACCACGGCGACCGTGATCAGCCCTGTTCGCGGCCGCGCCGCGGCGCCACCACGGTGATCACCGCGGAATCGTCCTCGGCGCTCCTGCCGGCCGCGGCGCCCAGCAGGTACAGCTGCTCGGCGGCCGCGGCCAGCGGGGTGGGCAGGCCGGTGCTGCGCGCAGCCTTGGTGACGATCCCCATGTCCTTGACGAAGATGTCCAGCCGGCTGAGCACCTCGGCCCCACCCTCGTCGTAGGCCTGCAGCATCCGCGGGCCGCGGTTGGCCAGCATGAACGAGCCGGCCGCACCGGCGGCGAGGGTCTGCAGGGTCGCGGCCGGGTCCAGGCCGAGGCGCTCGGCCAGCGCCAGCGCCTCGGCGGCCGCGGCGATGTGCACCCCGCACAGCAGCTGGTTGACGGTCTTGAACGCCTGGCCGTCCCCGGCGCGGTCGCCGATGACGGTGAGCGTGGAGGCCAGCAGTTCCAGCACCGGCCGCGCCTTCTCGCGGGCCTCGGGGGCGGCCCCCACGACGATGAGCAGGTCCCCCTCACCGGCCCGGACCGGCCCCCCGCTCAGGGGCGCGTCGACGAGGTGGACACCGTGCCCGGCCAGCCGGGCCGCGACCTCCACGACGTCGTCGACGCCGACCGTGCTCGTCATGCAGACGACGGCACCGGGCTGCAGCACGCCGGCGATGCCGGCCTCGCCGAACAGCACCTCCCGCAGTTGTTCGCCGTTGCGCACGGCGAGCAGCACGGCGTCGACGCCCTCGGACGCCGCCCGCGCGGAGTCGAACGTGGCGATGCCGGCGGTGGCGGCCAGGTCCATCCGCTCGGGCGAGATGTCGAAGCCGTGGACGGTCAGTCCCCGGGTCAGGCGGGTCGCCATGGGCAGACCCATGGCGCCCAGGCCCAGGACGGCGACGCGGTAGGTGGACATGGCGCTCCTCGGTGCAGGGTGGGACAGGGATCGTGCAGGGATCAGGGGTGGGCGGGGTCGGCCAGGGTGCGGACCACGGCGGCGAGCGAGTCGTCGTCGCCGACGTTGCCCGCGAACACGACGTAGGGGATCCCGGCGGCGGGCCCGGCGACCGGTTCCCAGAGCGAGACGATGCCGGGCAGCATCGGCCCGCGGACCACGGCGTGCCGGATCTGCAGACCGTGCGCGGCGACGTCGCTGGAGGTGATGCCGCCCTTGGCGACGACGAACCGGGGCGGGTGGGCCGCGAGCACGGCGCGCACGACGTCGACGACGGCCGCCGAGACGGTCCGCGAGATCTGCAGGCTCTCGGCCGGGTCGTCGCTGCGCTGCAGCACCCGGCTGGTGTGCAGGACGACGTCACCGTCGGGCAGCCGTCGTGCGATCTCCTCGCCGACGGCCTGCAGGTGCGCCGGGGCGCGGGCCGGGTCCAGGACGGTGGGCACGTCGATGACGACCGACCGCGCCTGCGGTCGTTCGGCCTGCAGCACCGCCAGTTGCCGGCTGGTCAGGCCGACGTGCGACCCGACGACGACCAGGCCGCCCCCGCGGCGGACGGGGACGTCGGCGAAGATCTCGGCCCGTTCCAGCGGCGGGCGCGCCTCCTGCCCGATCCGGGCGCGGACGAACGGGGGGCCGACGCGGTAGAGGAACTCCCGGCCCGCCTCCTCGGCCAGCGCCAGGCCGAGGCAGACGGCGCGCAGGTCGTCCTCGTCGACGGTGTCGGCGACCACGGTGCGCCCACCGGTCAGCGGCAGCAGGACGTCGCGCACGGCCTGCGCGCCGGCGCGGACGGTGTCGATGTCCAGGACGACGACGTCGGCGGCGCTCACCCGGCCGCCGGTCTTCTCCTGCACCCACGCCGGCAGGTCCGAACTGCTGAAGCCGAAGGTCGCATCGGCGGCGAACTCACTGTCCCCGACCGGGACGAACTCTCCCCCGACCCGCACGAAGTGCCAGCCGTGCAGCGTGATCCGTCCCGCGTCGGGAAACGCCGGGACGAGCACCACGGCGTCGACGGACCGGCCGTCGTGCTCGGCGAGCACGGCGGCGAGGGTGTCGGTCTCCAGCGGGAAGTGCCCGCGCAACGTGGAGTCGCTGCGGCTGACGAACCGGACGTGGGTCCCCGTGCGGGCGGCGGCGGCCAGGGCGGCGACTACGACCTCGCGGTTGCGCGCGGCGGCGTCCTCGCGGCCCAGGCTGCGGGTGTTGGTCAGCACGTACACCGCCGGCGAGCGCTGCTCGAAGGCCCAGACGAAGTCGGGTTCCTCCCAGCGGGTCAGGACGGGCAGGTCGGCCACCGACTGGGTTCCGGTCGGGTCGTCGTCCAGCACCACCAGGGTGGTGCCGGTGCGGGCCACGGCCGCGGCCACGTCGCTCGCGGTGACGGCCGTGCCCGTGCGGGCGGGCGGGATGGGGCGGTGGTCCACCAGAGAACTCCCTCGTTGTCAGATGTCTGACATCTTCGTCGACGGCGGCGGCCAGGGTCAAACTCCCCTGCCGACCGCTCGGCCCTCAGAACTGCTCGGCGCTCAGAACGTACCGCCGCAGGTCCTGCGCGGTCTGCGCCATGTGCGACTCCATCGCCGCCCGCGCCCGCTGCGGGTCCCCCGACCGCACGCCGTCCAGCACGGCCGCGTGCGCGGTGACGGCGTTGGCCTGGATCTGCGGGATCGCGGACGTCTGCTCGCGCTTCTCGCGCAGGATCCGCGACAGCGGATCCAGCAGCACGGGGACGAAGACGTTGCCGCTGGCGCGCAGCACCCCGTCGTGGAACGCGATGTCGGCGCGCACGAAACCCGCCAGGTCCGCCTCGGAGTGCGCGGTGCGCATCTGCGCCAGGGACTCCTCCAGCGCCGCGAGGTCGCCGGGCGTGTGCCGGATGGCGGCCAGCCCCGCCGCCCCGGTCTCGATCATCTGCCGCACCTCGATGAGCTGCAGCGAGGTGGATCCCGCACCGGCGCCGGCCGAGGTCGCCCGCAGCACCGCCTCCAGTCCCGTCCACCGGCTGATCGGGTTGACGTAGCTGCCCACCCCGGGCAGGGCACGCACGACCCCCTGGGACTGCAGCACCTTCAGCGCCTCGCGCAGGGTCAGGCGGCTGACCTGGTGGGTGGCGCACAGTTCCGCCTCGGTCGGCAGCGGTTCCCCGGCCGCGACGTCGCCGCGGACGATCTCGTCCAGCATCGCCTCGGCGACCTGACTCGCCAGCGACCTGCGCGCCACCTGACCGACCTCCCTCGACGTTCGTCCGACTCCTGGCGCGCCCACGACCCCCGCGCCCACGACGAAGGCCCCCCGCGGTGCGCGGAGGGCCTCGTGGTGGAGCGTCGGGTCAGCGGATGAGACCGCGGGCCCGCAGCGAGTCGAGCGCCTCGTTGAGGATCGCCTCGCCGTCGGCGTCGGAACGACGCTCCTTCACGTACGCCAGGTGCGTTTTGTACGGCTCGTTGCGCGGCGGGGCCGGCGGGTTGGCCCGGTCGGTCCCGGCGGGGAACCCGCAGCGCGGGCAGTCCCAGGTCTCGGGCGGCTCGACGCCGGACTCCTCGGCGAAGCTGGGCTTCGTCTCGTGCCCGTTGGCGCACCAGTAGGAGATGCGGATGCGGGGAGCGGTGTCGCCGCGTTCCGCCTCGCCCATGGGGCCGGCGCCGACCCTGCTGCCCCGGATGGCGTTGCCACCTGCCACGTCGGTCGTCTCCTCAGAACTCGTTGGTGAAGCGCTCGACGAGGCCGAGCAGGACGACCGTCACACCCCACACCACACCCACCGTGACGGTGAAGCGGTTGAGGTTGCGCTCGGCCATGCTCGATCCCGACAGGCTGGTGGTGACGCCACCGCCGAACATGTCCGACAGGCCGCCGCCCTTGCCCTTGTGCATGAGGATCAACAGCGTCAGGAAGAGGCTGGAGATGGCCAGGACCACCTGCAGCACGATGCGGAGGACGCTCACGTCGATCCTTCTGCTCGGGGCCGGGCCCGTCGCGGGCTCGGCGCTGTTGTCAGGGCTCGCTCAGCGTAGGCCATCAGGCGGGGTGGTCGCGGTACCTCACGATCGCGGCGAAGTCGGCGGCGTCGGTGCTGGCGCCCCCGACCAGGGCCCCGTCGACGTCGGCCTGCTTCATGATGGCCGCGATGCTGGCCGGCTTCACGCTGCCGCCGTACAGGATCCGGACGGCGTCGGCCGTGGTCTGGTCGAACTGCTCGGCGACCGCCTGACGCAGTGCGGCGCAGACCTCCTGGGCGTCCTCGGGGGTCGCGACCTCACCGGTGCCGATGGCCCAGACCGGCTCGTAGGCCAGCACGAGACCGGCGACCTGCTCCTTGGGCAGCCCCGCCAGGGCCTGGACGACCTGCCCGACGGTGAACTCGACGTGCTGCTCGGCCTTGCGGACGTCCAGCGGCTCACCGACGCAGACGATCGGCACGAGGCCGCTGGCCAGCGCCTTCTTCGTCTTGGCGTTCACGACCTCGTCGGTCTCGCCGTGGTACTGCCGGCGCTCGGAGTGCCCCACGGCGACGTAGGTGACGCCGAGCTTGGCCAGCATCGCGCCGGAGACCTCGCCGGTGTACGCGCCGGCGTCGTGCTCGGAGACGTCCTGGGCACCGAGCCTGACCGACAGCTTGTCGCCCTCGATGAGCGTCTGGACGGTGCGCAGGCTGGTGTGCGAGGGCAGGACGGCGACCTCGACGGCGGAGTAGTCGTGCTTGGCGTCCTTGAGCGTCCAGTCCAGCTTCTGCACCAGCAGGGTGCCCTGCTGGTGGTCCAGGACCATCTTCCAGTTCCCGGCGATCAGCGGGGTGCGGGTCATCGTCGATCCTTCTCTTCCGTCGGGGTTGTCAGTCGAGGACGTCGAGGCCGGGCAGCTGCTTGCCCTCGAGGTACTCCAGGCTCGCCCCACCACCGGTGGAGATGTGCCCGAACTGCTCGTCGGCGAAGCCGAGGGTGCGCACGGCGGCGGCGGAGTCGCCACCGCCGACGACGCTGAACGCGCCGGAGTCGACCTTGGCCTCGGCCAGGGCCTGCGCGACGGCGCGGGTGCCGCCGGCGTAGGGCTCCATCTCGAACACGCCCATCGGGCCGTTCCAGAAGACCGTGCGCGCGTCGGTGAGCCGCTGCGCGAACGCCGCGGCGGAGTCGGGACCGATGTCCAGGCCCAGCCGGTCGGCGGGGATGGCGTCGGCGGGCACCACCTGCGGGTCGGCGTCGGCGGCGAAGGCGGTGGCGGCCACGACGTCGCTGGGCAGGACCAGCTCGACGCCCTTGTCCTGCGCGGTCGCCATGTACTCGCGGACCTTGTCCAGCTGGTCGGCCTCCAGCAGGCTCTTGCCCACCTCGTGGCCGGCGGCCTTCAGGAATGTGAAGACCATGCCGCCGCCGACGAGCAGCCGGTCGCCGGAGCTCAGCAGGGAGCCGAGCAGGTTGTCGATGACGCCGAGCTTGTCGGAGACCTTCGAGCCGCCCAGGACGACGGCGTAGGGGCGCTCGGGACCCGTCGTCAGCCGCTGCAGCACCTCGACCTCGGTGGCGACCAGGCCACCGGCGGCGTGCGGCAGGCGCCGGGCGATGTCGTAGACGCTGGCGTGCTTGCGGTGCACCGCGCCGAACCCGTCGGAGACGAAACCGTCGGCCAGGGCGGCGAGCTCGTCGGCGAAGGCGCCGCGCTCCCCGTCGTCCTTGCTGGTCTCCCCGGCGTTGAAGCGGATGTTCTCCAGCAGCAGCAGTTCGCCGTCGGCGAGCGCGTCCACGGCGGCCTTCGCCTGCGGGCCCACGGTCTGCTCGCAGAAGCCGACGGAGACGCCGTCGAGCAGCTCGGCGAGGCGAGCGTGCACCGGGGCCAGGGAGTACCTGGCCTCCGGGGTGCCCTTGGGGCGGCCGAGGTGAGCCGTCACGACGACCCGTGCGCCGGCGTCCAGCAGGCGCTCCAACGTCGGCACCGAGGCGCGGATGCGGCCGTCGTCGGTGATCACGGGCTGCTCACCGCTGTGGTCGAGCGGGACGTTGAGGTCGCTGCGGACCAGGATGCGCTTGCCGCTGAGGCCGCCGAGCTGGGCCTCGAGGTCGTCGATGGTCTTCACGGACGTTCCCTTCTGCTGCTGTCCGGGATCCGGACGGACGACGGCCCGGGCACTCGACTGCGTGATCGAGTACCCGGGCCGGAGTGTGTCAGAGGCTCAGAGCGAGGAGCCCACGAGCGTGACGAGGTCCACGAGGCGGTTGGAGTAGCCCCACTCGTTGTCGTACCAGCCGACGACCTTGACCTGGTTGCCGTTGACCTTGGTCAGGCCCGAGTCGTAGATGCACGAGGCCGGGTCGGTGACGATGTCGCTGGAGACCAGCGGCTCGTCGGAGTAGACGAGGTAGCCCTTGAGGGGCCCGTCCGCGGCGGCCTGGTAGGCGGCGTTGACCTCGTCGACGCTGACCTCGCGGCCCAGGGTGACGGTCAGGTCGGTGGCCGAGCCGGTCGGGACCGGGACGCGCAGCGCGTAGCCGTCGAGCTTGCCCTTCAGCTGCGGCAGGACCAGGCCGATCGCCTTGGCCGCACCGGTGGAGGTCGGCACGATGTTCAGGGCCGCGGCGCGGGCGCGGCGCAGGTCCTTGTGCGGGCCGTCCTGCAGGTTCTGGTCCGCGGTGTAGGCGTGGACGGTGGTCATCAGACCGCGCTCGATGCCGAACGCGTCGTCGAGGACCTTGGCCAGCGGGGCCAGGCAGTTGGTGGTGCAGGACGCGTTGGAGATGATCGAGTGCTTCGACGCGTCGTAGTCGGAGTCGTTGACGCCCATGACGACGGTGACGTCGTTGTTGGTCGCGGGCGCGGAGATGACGACCTTCTTGGCGCCGGCGGCCAGGTGGGCCTTGGCCTTGTCCCCGTCGGTGAAGAACCCGGTGGACTCCACGACGACGTCGACCCCCAGGTCGCCCCAGCCGAGGTTGGCCGGGTCGCGGTCGGCGAGGACCTTGATGGTCTTGGAGCCGACGACGATCGAGTCGCCGTCCACACGCACGTCCTCGGACAGCTTGCCGAGCACGGAGTCGTGCTTGAGCAGGTGCGCCAGCGCCTTGGCGTCGGTGAGGTCGTTGACCGCCACGATCTCGACGTCCGCGTCCTGGGCGAGTGCGGCGCGGAAGAAGTTGCGGCCGATGCGACCGAATCCGTTGATGCCGACCCGAGTGGTCATGCGCTCTCCATCCTTGACGCACCGTGACCGGGCGGGCCTGGTGCGTCTCGTGCGTCCGGTACGTGGTCTGTACTGGTGGCGGTACCCGTTCGGGACGGACCCCGCACTCGTACCCGCCGCGGGCCCCGCGGCGTCGAGCCGACCCTATGGCCCAGGTCACGTCGGGGAGAACCCGGGGTGCGACGGGCCGCGCGACGGGCGCTGCACCCCGAGGTGCCCTCAGGCGTCGAGCATGTCCGCGGTCAACCCCGACTCGGTGCCCGGGACACCCAGTTCGATCGCCTTCTTGTCCGCCATCCCCAGCAACCGCCGGATGCGGCCGGCGATCGCGTCCTTGGTCATCGGCGGGTCGGCGAGCTGGCCGAGCTCCTCCAGGCTGGCCTGCTTGTGCTCCAGCCGCAGCCGGCCGGCCTGCAGCAGGTGGTCGGGGATGTCGTCGCCCAGCAGCTCCAGGGCCCGCTCGACCCGGGCCCCGGCCGCGACGGCCGCGCGGGCCGAGCGGCGCAGGTTGGCGTCGTCGAAGTTGGCCAGCCGGTTGGCCGTGGCGCGCACCTCGCGGCGCATGCGCCGCTCCTCCCACGTCATCATCGCGTCGTGCGCGCCGAGGCGGGTCAGCAGCGCCGAGATGGCGTCGCCGTCGCGCAGCACGACGCGGTCCACGCCGCGCACCTCGCGCGCCTTGGCCGACAGCTCCAGCCGGCGGGCGGCGCCGACCAGGGCCAGCGCGGCCTCGGGGCCGGGGCAGGTGACCTCCAGCGCCGCGGACCGGCCCGGTTCGGTCAGCGAACCGCGGGCCAGGAACGCTCCGCGCCAGGCCGCCTCGGCGATCTGGGTGGAGCTGGACACGATGTGCGAGGGCAGCCCCCGCACCGGGCGACCGCGCCCGTCCAGCAGACCGGTCTGCCGGGCCAGGGACTCCCCCTCCCGGGCGACGCGCAGGACGTAGCGCGTGGCGCGCCGCAGCCCACCGGCCTGCACGACCAGCAGGTCGCTGGGGTGGCCGAACACGTCGGCGATGTCGCGGCGCAGCCGCCGCGCGATCGAGGCCGAGTCCAGTTCGGCCTCGATGACGATGCGCCCCGAGACGATGTGCAGCCCGCCGGCGAAGCGCAGCATGACCGACACCTCGGCCTTGCGCGCCGCCGTCGTCGTCACCGGCAACCGGCTCAGCTCGTCCTTGACCGCCGCCGTCATCGCCATGACTGGTCCTTCCCCGACACCTTCGCCATCACGCAGTTTCCTCGTCGTTCCTCTGCCCGCACTGCGGGGCCCGCTACCCGACCGCTCACCACCCGGCGCCGCCGAAGACGTCACGGTAGGCCGCGGCCAACCGCAGCGCGTCGTGCCGTGCCGTGCCGTCGCCCAGGGACACGTTGCGCAGCAACACCTTCGCACCCAGTCCCTCGGCCACGCGGGTCAGCGCGTCGACGTCGCCCACGGCGACCGGGTCGGCCACGACGGCGTCGACGACGAGGTCCGGGGCGTGCGCGGCCAGGACCTCCAGGTGCGCCTCCGCGCTGAAACCGTCGGTCTCCCCCGGCTGCACGGCGAGGTTGAGCGTGACACACGTGCGCGCCCGCGTCCTCGTCAGCGCCTGCGCCAGCCCCGGCACCATGAGGTGCGGCAGGACGCTGGTGAACCACGACCCGGGGCCGAGCACGACCCAGTCGGCGGCCTCGACGGCCTCGACGACCTCCGGGCGCACCGGCGGGTCGGAGGGGACCAGCCGCACGGCCGCCACCTGGCCGGTGGTCGAGGCGACCGCCACCTGACCGCGCACGGCGGTCAGCTGTTCCGGCGCCCCGGGCACCAGCCCGCGGACGTCGGCCTCGATGTCGAGCGGGACCGCGGCCATCGGCAGCACCCGGCCGCGAGCGCCGAGCAGGCGCCCGACCCAGTCCAGGCCGGCGACCTCGTCGCCGAGCAGTTCCCACAGGGTGGCGATGAGCAGGTTGCCGGTGGCGTGCTGGTGCAGCGACCCGGAGGAGGTGAACCGGTGCTGCAGGACGTCGCGCCAGGTGCGGCCCCACTCGGAGTCGTCGCACAGCGCCGACAGCGCCATCCGCAGGTCGCCGGGCGGCAGTCCGCCCAGTTCGCGGCGCAGCCGGCCGGAGGAACCGCCGTCGTCGGCGACCGTGACGACGGCCGTGAGGCGGTCGGTGAGGTGGCGCAGCGCCGACAGCGAGGCCGACAGGCCGTGGCCGCCGCCGAGGGCGACGACGGCCGGGGCCGCCGACGTGCCCGTCGGCCCGGGCAGGGCGCCGCCGGCCGGAACGGTGGGGATCAGGCCGGTCGGGAAACTGGTGGCGGAAGGGTGGGCGGTGGCGGGCCCTGCCCACGAACCGGGGCTCACTCCCGACCCAGGTCGCGGTGCAGCACGCGCACCGGCACACCGTCGCGGCGCAGTCGCGTTCCCAGTTCCTCGGCCATCGCCACCGAGCGGTGCTTGCCTCCGGTGCAGCCGATCGCGATCGTCGCGTACCGCTTGTTCTCGCGGCGGTAGCCCTCGAAGACGGGCCCGAGCGCGGACTCGTAGCGGTCCAGGAACGGTTTGGCGCCCTCGGCGGCCAGGACGAAGTCGGAGACCGGTCCGTCCTGGCCGGTCAGCGGGCGCAGGTCGGGTTCCCAGTGCGGGTTCGGGATGAACCGCACGTCGGCGACGTGCTCGGCGTCGGCGGGGGTGCCGTACTTGAAGCCGAAGCTCATGACGGTGACGCGCAGGTCCTCGGCGCGGTCGGCCTCGAACAGGGAGGCGACCAGCGAGCCGAGCTGGTGGACGTTGAAGGAGCTGGAGTCGACGACGACGTCGGCGCGGGCGCGCAGTTCCCCGGTGAGGGCGCGTTCGCGGGCGATGCCGTCGACGATGCGGTCGTCGCCCTGCAGCGGGTGGGGGCGGCGGACGGACTCGAAGCGGCGGACGAGCACGTCGTCGGTGGCGTCGAGGAACAGCACGCGCGGGGAGACGTGCCGGGTGTCGAGGGCGGCGAGGGCGCCGGTGAGCTCGGCGAAGAAGCTGCGGCCGCGCACGTCGACGACGACGGCCAGCCGCGGGATCGTCAGCCCGGCGCGGGCGGCCAGCTCGGCCAGCGGTTCGAGCATCTGCGGCGGCAGGTTGTCCACGACGTACCAGCCGAGGTCCTCCAGGGCCTTGCCGGTCGTCGACCGGCCGGCCCCCGACATCCCGGTGATGATGAGGAGTTCGGGACGGCGTTGCTGCCGCTCGGCCCCTCCTGCGCGCTGCGCACCGCCCGTCTGGTCCTCCACCCGGCCATCCTGTCATCCCGGGCGTGTCGTTCGCGACGAGGCCAGCACGCGTCGCGCTCGCTCCATCACGTGCGGTGGCGAACGCGTCTCAGTCCAGGATCTCCCCCGTGGCCGTGTTGATCGTCGGCTCGGCCGGCTTGCCGGCGGCGAGCGCCTCGACGACGGCCCTGGCGGTGCGCGGTCCCATGCCGGGGACCGCGGCGACCTCGTCCTCGCTGGCGGCGCGCAGTCGCTTGACCGAGCCGAAGTGCTTCAGCAGCGCGCTCTTGCGGGCCTGGCCCAGACCGGGAACCCCGTCGAGGGCGGAGGTCGTCATGGCCTTGCTGCGCTTGGAGCGGTGGTAGGTGATGGCGAAGCGGTGGGCCTCGTCGCGCACCCGTTGCAGCAGGAACAGGCCCTGACTGGTGCGGGGCAGCACGACGGGGTGGTCCTCGCCGGGCAGCCAGACCTCCTCCAGGCGCTTGGCCAGACCGCACAGGGCGACGTCGACGACGCCGGCGTCGGCCAGGGCGCGGGCGGCGGCCTCGACCTGGGGCTGGCCGCCGTCGACGACGACGAGGTTGGGGGCGTAGGCGAAGCGGCGGGGGCGGCCGGTGTCGGGGTCGATGCCGGCGGGCACCTCACCCCCGACGGCCCCGGAGGTCTCGACCTCGACCACCCCGCCGGACGGGTCGGCGGTCTCGCTGATGGTCTCCTCGGCGCGCATGCGCCGGAAGCGACGGGTGAGGACCTCACGCATGGCGCGGGTGTCGTCGACGCCGCCCTCGTCACCGCGGACGGCGAACCGGCGGTAGTCGGACTTCTTGGGCAGGCCGTCCTCGAAGACGACCATGGAGGCGACGACGTTGGTCTCCTGGGTGTGGGAGACGTCGTAGCACTCGATGCGCAGCGGGGCCTCGTCCAGACCGAGGGCCTCCTGCAGTTCCTGCAGGGCCTGGCTGCGGGTGGTCAGGTCACCGCCGCGGCGGGTCTTGTGCAGGGCCAGGGCCTGGGTGGCGTTGCGGTGCACCGTCTCCATCAGGGCCCGTTTGTCGCCGCGCTGGGGCACGCGCAGGTCGACGCGGGAGCCGCGCAGTTCGGACAGCCAGTCCTCGACGTCGGACTCGACGGTGGCGGGCAGTTCGGGGACCAGGACCTCGCGGGGGACGCCTTCGCCGCTCTCGCCGCCGTAGACCTGCAGCAGCAGCTGCTCGACGAGTTCGGGGGTGCCGACGTCCTCGACCTTCTCCGAGACCCAGCCGCGCTGGCCGCGCACGCGGCCGCCGCGCACGTGGAAGACCTGCACGGCGGCCTCGAGCTCGTCGTCGGCGATGGCGAAGACGTCGGCGTCGGTGGCGTCGGGCAGGACGACGGCGGACTTCTCCAGCGCCTTGGTCAGGGCGCCGAGGTCGTCGCGCAGCCGGGCGGCGCGTTCGTAGTCCATCTCCGCCGCGGCGGCCTTCATCTGCTGCTCGGCGCGGCGCACGAAGCGGGCGGTGTTGCCGGCCATGAAGTCGCAGAAGTCCTGGGCCAGGGCCTTGTGGTCGTCGGTGGAGATCTTCCCGACGCAGGGGGCCGAGCACTTGTCGATGTAGCCCAGCAGGCAGGGCCGGCCGACCTGGCCGGCGCGTTTGAACACCCCGGTGGAGCAGGTCCGGACGGGGAAGACGCGCAGCAGCAGGTCGACGGTCTCGCGGATGGCCCAGGCGTGGGTGTACGGGCCGAAGTAGCGGGTGCCCTTGCGCTTGGCGCCGCGCATGACCTGCACGCGCGGGACCTCCTCGCCCATGGTGACGGCGAGGTAGGGGTAGGACTTGTCGTCGCGGTACTTGACGTTGAAGCGCGGGTCGAACTCCTTGATCCAGGAGTACTCCAGCTGCAGGGCCTCGACCTCGGTGGCCACGACGGTCCACTCGACGCTGGCGGCCGTGGTGACCATGGCCATGGTGCGCGGGTGCAACGCGGACAGGTCCTGGAAGTAGTTCGACAACCGGGCCCGCAGGCTCTTGGCCTTGCCGACGTAGATGACGCGGCCGTGCGGATCGCGGAAGCGGTACACCCCGGGTTCGACCGGGATCTCCCCCGGCTTGGGGCGGTAGGTGGCGGGGTCGGGCACGGGTACGAGGTTAGGTCGCCGCTCGGACACCGTCCCGGCGTGTCTCGCCTCAACCCTTCGTGAGCCGTCGATCACGTTGCGCCACAACACGTGCGCGGTGTGCGTGAACGCGTTCCGCAATCTGCGCGAAGCGCCCCGCAGCGGGGGCGTGCTGGCCTAGCGTCCCCGCCGTGGCCACTCCGACGATCACCACTCCTGCTCCGGCGCACCAGCTCCCTCCGGCGCGAGGCGCCGGCTCCCCGCAGGCGCAGCGCCGGCCACTGGGCTTCCCCGTCGGCGAAGGTGCACCGGGACCGGTCGCGGTCGTCCTGGGCACCCGTCCGGAGGCCATCAAGCTCGCCGAGATCGTGCGCCGGCTCGGCGCGGCCGGGCTGCTGGTGCACACCGGGCAGCACTACGACGCGGCCATGTGGTCGGACGTGACGGCCCAGCTGGGGTTCGGCACCGAGCCGATCGGCCTGGGGGTCGGGGGTTCCTCGCGCGGGCAGCAGCTCGGCGCGGCCGTCGCCGCGCTCGACGCCACCTTCGCCCGGCACCGCCCTTCGGCCGTGATCGTCCAGGGCGACACCACCGCCGCCCTGGCGGGGGCCCTGGCCGGCAACGCCGCGGACCTGCCGGTCGTGCACGTCGAGGCCGGGCTGCGCAGCTTCGACCGGCGGATGCCCGAGGAGCACAACCGGGTGGTGATCGACCACCTCGCCGACCTGTGCTGCGCCCCCACCGCGACGGCCGTGGGCCACCTGCGGGCCGAGGGCATCGCCGACGAGCGGATCCTGCTGACCGGCAACACCGTGGTGGAGTCGGTGCTGCACCTGCTGCCGTCCGAGAGCGTGCAGGACGCCGTCGTGGCCGGGTTGGGGCTGCCCGCGCAGTACGTGCTGCTGACGGTGCACCGACCGGAGAACGCCGACAACCCCGCCGTGCTGCGCCAGGTGCTCAGCGAGATGGCCGCGATCGCCGACGACGGCCTGCCGGTCGTGTTCCCCGCCCACCCGCGGACGTTGGACCGGCTGCGCGGCAACGGTCTCGGTGACCTGCTGGACAAGTTCACCGTCATCGCCCCGCAACCGCCCGCGGAGTTCCTGGCCCTGCAGAACCGCGCCCGGCTCGTCGTCTCCGACTCCGGCGGGGTGCAGGAGGAGGTCAGCGTCCTGAAGAAGCGCCTCGTCGTGGTGCGCCGCTCGACCGAACGTCCGGAGGTGATGGGCACGTTCGCCTCGCTGGTGCCCGGCGGGCTGCGGCTGGCCGCCGCAGTGCGCTCGGCGCTGGCCGAGGACCCTGCGGCGCTGCGGGACGTGCCCTCGCCCTACGGCGACGGATCGGCCAGCCGGGTCGTCGTCGAGGCGGTCGTGAAGCTCGTCGCGCCGTTCTGAGGGCGCGCCGGGCGGATCCGTTCCGCGGACGCGGACGGGGTCAGTCCCGCGGCAGGGTGAAGGACCCCACGAGCTCGTTGAGCTCGGTCGCGGCGCGCGAGACCTCACCGGCCGTGGTCGCCGTGTGCGTGGCCCCCGAGGTGGTCTGATCGGCCGCCGCCGCGATCCCGGAGATGTTCGAGGCGATCTCCTGACTACCGGTGGACACCTCCGTCACGTTGCGCACCATCTCACTGGTGGTGGCCGACTGCTCCTCCACCGCCGCCGCGATCGTGGCCTGCAACCCGTCGATGCGCGCGATCACCTCGGTGATCTCGGTCAGCGCACCCGCAGCGGCCGCAGCATCGGCCTGGGTCGCATCGACCTTGGAGATGATCTCCTCGGTGGCCCGCGCCGTCTGCTGCGCCAGCTCCTTGACCTCACCGGCCACCACCGCGAACCCCTTGCCCGCATCCCCGGCCCGGGCGGCCTCGATGGTGGCGTTCAAGGCCAGCAGGTTGGTCTGCTCGGCGATGGAGGTGATCAGCTTGACCACCTCACCGATCTCCCGGCTGGAGGCCGACAGCCGCGAGAGGGTGTCACCGGCGGCGGTGGCCGCGGCCACCGCACTGGCGGCGGTGGAGGAGGCCTCAGCGGTGGAGGTGGCGATCTCGCGGATGGCCGAGCTCATCTCGTCCCCCGCGGCGGCCACGGTCCCGATGTTGGCGCTGATCTGCTCGGTGGCCGCCGAGACCACCTGCGCCTGCACCGAGGCCTCCTCGGCCCCACCGGACAGCTGGGTGGCCACGGTGGTCAGCTCCTCGCTGGAGGCGGCCAGGGTGGTCGCGTTCCCGGCGATGCGGCGCATCGTGACGGTCAGCCGGTCCATGGTCACGTCGAGGGCGTCGGCGAGCTGGCCGACCTCGTCCTTGCCGGTGATGCCGACGCGCTGGTCCAGGCGCCCGGAGGCCAGGCCCTGCACGACGGTCAGGGTGCGGGCCAGCGGCCTGGCGATCCCGCGGGCCACGACGACGGCCACGACGACCGCCACGAGCAGGGCGACGGCGCCCAGGACGAGGAAGAGGACGACGGCGGCGTGGTAGGCCGACGCACCGTTGGTGGCGATGGTGTCCGCGGCCTTGGACTCCTGCTCGGACAGGCTCGTGAGAGTCTTCTCGACCTCCTGGGAGATCGGCGTGGTCGTCGTGGCCCGCAGGGCGATGAAGCCCTGGGTGTCGCCCGCCTTCGCCAGGGGGACGAGGTCCTCGCGCTTGGTGCGGTAGTCGTCGACCAGCTCGACGAGGCGCTGACGGTCGGCGTCGGCGGCCGCAGGCTGGCTGGCCTGGTAGTCGGCCAGGTAGCCGTCGACGCGGGTGTCGGTCTCGTCGATCTTCTGCAGCGCCTTGTCGATCTCGGCCTCGCCCTGGACCATGACGAGGTTGGCGAGGTCGAGGCGGGTCTGGACGTAGCCGGCGCGGATCTGCTCGATGCTGCGCACCGAGGTCAGCCCGCTGGAGCTCATGACCTCCAGGGTGTGCTGGGACGAGCCCAACTTGGCGATCCCGACAGCGACGACGGCGGCCAGCAGCAGGCAGACGACGCCGAACCCGGCAAACAGCTTGGAAGCGACCTTCAGGTCGCGCAGGGTACGCATGAGGCGCCTTTCGGGGTTCTCTCAGGAGGGAGGTGCCGAGCCACGGGGGGAGCAGGTCGTGCGCCTGATCGGCCAGCTGGACGCACTGTTCTAGGCATCGGCGGTTCGTCGGTCTTCTTGAGCGGGCCGGTTCAGCGGCTGGGCGGCTCTCGCACGTGTCACCGGAGCGGACCGCACCTGCGCCTGGGCGAGCTGTGGCTGGGACGCGGATCGACCGTTCGGGCGAGGGGTGTGGCCTGCGCGGGTGAACCTCCCGGGAACCGCTCAACCGCCCCGGCTCCCGTTCCGAGGCCGGAACAATGGCCTCGGGACCGACGCAGAACTACGGGCAGACGGCGCAGACCACCTGGCGCCCGCGGCCCGTCCTGGCCACCGCGGTGCGGGCCGCCGTCTTCGCCGGGCCGCTGCTGTTCGCCCTGGGCGTCGGTGTCGCCGCCGCCCGGTGGGCGCCGGCCGAACGCCTGGGCCTGCCCGCCACCGTGTGGCTGCTGCTCGTGGTGGGCTCGTCCTGCGTCGTGCTGATCGCCGGCTCGCGCTGGCTGCGCAGGCTGGTGCCCCTCTCGGCGCTGCTGCGGTTGAGCCTGGTCCTGCCGGACCGCGTCCCCGGCCGCTTCGCCATCGCCCGCCGCACCTGGGCCCCCGCACGCCTGCACACGGCGCCGGACCGCGCCGAGGGGGCGCACGGCGGTGGTGAGGACAGTGACGGGGACGCCCGGCACGGCTCGGCGCACCGGGTGCTGGCCCTGGTGGGCGCCCTGGCCGAGCACGATGCGCGCACCCGCGCGCACGGCGAGCGCGTGCAGGCCTACGCAGCCCTCATCGGTCGCGAGCTGGGTCTGCCGGACGAGGACGTGGACCGGCTCAGCTGGGCCGCGCTCCTGCACGACGTGGGAAAGGTCCACGTTCCCGTGGCGATCATCAACAAGAACGGCCGACCCACCGAGCAGGAGTGGGCCGCCCTGCAGCAGCACCCCTGCCACGGCGGGCGGCTGGTGCAGCCGCTGCGCGCCTGGCTGGGCCCGTGGCTGGAGGGGGTCGAGCAGCACCACGAGCGCTGGGACGGCGGCGGCTACCCGAACGGACTGGCCGGCGAGGAGGTGTCCCTGGCCGCGCGCATCATCGCCGTCGCCGACACCTACGACGTGATCACCTCCGCGCGCGCCTACAAGAAGCCGATGTCGGCCGAGCAGGCCCGCGCGGAGATCACCCGCTGCGCCGGAACCCAGTTCGACCCCGAGGTCGTGCGAGCGTTCCTGGCCGTGGGCATCGGCCGGCTGCGGCTGATCGCGGGCCCGGCGACGCTGCTGGCCGCGCTGCCCGGGATGGGCGCCACCCCCGCGCAGGCGCTCTCGCACGCTTCCGCGCTGGTGCAGACGACCGGCGGTCAGGTGCTGGCCGCCGTGCTGACCGCCGGGGTGGGCGTGGGTGGGGGGCTGGGCGTCACGCAGGCGATGGCCACCGCTCCCGCGCAGGCGGTGGCGGGTCCGGCGGCGCAGGTCGCGGCCGGCGCGGAGCCTGCGGTTCCCGCCGCGACCTCGTCCGGCTCGGCTCCTGCGGTGGACACCGGCGCGAGCGTCCCTGCGGGGCAGCCCACCTCCCCGGCGCCTGCACCGGCACTCCCCGACCAGACGGTGATCGACCCGGCGACCGCGGGCACGGGCTTCCCCAGCGAGCCGGCGTCCCGTGCCGTCGCGGTTCCCACCCGGAGCGTCTCCACGCCGGTGCGGTCGCCTTCCCCGGTCCGGACCCCGCCCGCCCGCACGTCCCCGTCGGTTCCGACGCGCTCGGCGGCGACCACGAGCCCCACCACCAGCCCCACCACGAGCCCCACCGCCGTCCCCACCACCAGCCCGACCGCCAGCCCGACCGTCAGCCCGACCGCCGTCCCCACCACCAGCCCGACCGCCGTCCCCACCACCAGCCCGACCGCCGTCCCCACCACCAGTCCGACCACGAGCCCGACCGTCAGCCCGACCGTCAGCCCGACCGCCGTCCCCACCACCAGCCCGACCACCAGCCCGACCACCAGCCCGACCGTCAGCCCGACCGCCGTCCCCACCACCAGCCCGACCGCCGTCCCCACCACCAGCCCGACCGCCAGCCCGACCGTCAGCCCGACCGCCGTCCCCACCACCAGCCCGACCACCAGCCCCAGCCCCACGTGCACCCCTCGGGGCAACGGCAACGGCAACGGTGGGGTCGGCAACGGCAACGGCAACGGCAACGCCCACTGCTGAACTGCTCTCAGGGCGGCCGGCGGTCCACGACGGGTGCTGAGGCACGGTGCAACGGTGACCGTGACCGGGCGGTGGCCGGTGCTCCGACGTGCGCGGCGACGCTCACGTCGTACCGGACTCGGCATCGACCACCCAGGACCTCTGATGGTCTCGGACGGCGACGGGAACGCGGGCACGGCCGTGTCGTGGACGGCGAGCTGCCCCGGAGTCGGTCGCTGCACCGGAGTGGACGAGACGGTGGCGGTGCCGGACCGGCCACCGGTGGAGCCGAGGGAACACCGGCCGTCACACGCGGGACTCCCGCCGTTTGCCTCCGTCGTGCGCGGGTCGCCAGACTGCCCGGGTGAGCACCGTGACCGACCAGGCCGTGACCGTGCAGGCTGTGACCGACCAGACGCGGGGGGCCGGAACGCGCGTCACCATCGACACCTGGACCGCGCTGGACCAGTGGCTGGCCGGCCTCGACGGCGTCGGACTGGCCGAAGCCCGCGCCTGCCTGTCGTCGGGCACCTACTCCCGGGCCCTGCTGGCCTCGCTGCGGACCGCCCTGAGCGCCGGGGCCGCCGACCGGCGCGGGCTGGACGACCCGCACCGGGTCGTGGCCGGGGAGCCGCTGGGCGCGACGGTGCAGACGTTCCTGCGCGAGCGGCTCCTGACCGCCGGCCGACCTCGCCCCGCGGGGCACCGGGTCGTCCCGGCACAGCGCACCCACCGCTGACCAGCACGTCCGTGCGCTGCCTCCTCGCCCGACGGCACCGCTCACCGATGGCTCCCGCCCCGTCCGGGGCCGACCCGGTCTGACGGACACGAGGAATGCTCCGGCGAGCATCCCGACCCGGCGCAGTCGGGCCTGCCGGCGGCGGTCCGCGCGGCGGCCGGCCTGGCCGCTCACCCCAGCCGGGCGCCGGTGACCGCGCTGACCAGCAGGGCGGCGATGTCGACGGGATCCACGACGTGGTCGGTGATGTGATCGCGTTCGGCCGTGGCGCGGGGCATGTCCGGCTGGGAGCTGCCCGCCTCGGTGGCGGTGATGACCAGGCCGCCGCAGCGGTCGATGGCGGTGGCGCCGGTGGCGCCGTCGTTGCCGCGTCCGGACAGGACCACGGCGATGGCGTCCTTGCCCGCGGCCACCGCCAGGCTGCACAGCAGCAGGTCCGCGCTGGGACGCGGGGGCGGGGGTGGTCCGACGGGCAGGAGCAGCAGGCGCCGTTCGGCGGTGACGAGCAGGTGGTGACCCGCCGGGGGCAGGTGCACGGCCCCGGGTTCCAGCAGGAGCCCGTCCCGGGCAGGACGCACCGCCAGGTCGGTGTGCGGCTGCAGGACGTGGGCCAGCAGGTCGTCGGCCCGGGGGTCCTGGTGCTGCGCCACGACGACCGCGGCCGGCAGGTCCGCCGGCAGGGAACCCAGGACCTGGATCAGCGCTTCGAGTCCTCCGCTGGAGCAGACCAGGGCGATGACCGCGGTGGTGGACAGGTGCTCCTCATCCGTGACGCCGCGCATCGCAGCACCCTACGGCGAGGGCGGGCGAGCACGACGACCACCGAGCACCGCACCGCTCGTGTCCCCCCTGGGCCCCCGGACCGACGGGTCACCCGTGTCCGACCCGTCACCGGCCGGTCCCGGCCGCCCCGCGAGCGCCGCGGGACTCCCGCGCACCTGCGCGGCCGCAACGTCCGGTTCCGCGCGTTCCCGGGCACGCCAGTCCGCCTCGAGGTCCTCCAGGCCGGCGGCGTACCGGCGCGGGGCGACCAGGACGTGACCGGGATCGACCGGCTGGTGGTCCGTGAGGGCGACGACGTGCTCGTCCTCGAGGACCCGGCTGGTCTCCAGCCGCCGTCCCGGAGACGGCACCGGAGGCAGTCCTGGCCCGCGTCGCCCACCCCCGCAGCACGTCCCGGAGCGGGGAGGGGCGCCACCGGGTTCCCGGCAGCCAGGTGAGCAGCGCACTGGTCCCCGGCGGTCCAGCGGTCACCCCGAGGCGCTGACCGGCGACTGCGCCTGGGCCCGTGAGGGCCTGCGCTGCGGCGCAGGGCCCTCACGGCCGGTCGGGAACTCGGACGGCTCGAACGGCTCAGACGGCGAGGACGTGCGCGCCGATGCTGCGGCCGGTCAGCAGCGAGTCCTCCTGGCCGTCCCAGTCGTGCTTGCCGTGCCGGCCGACGCGAGCCAGGTTGGTGAAGCGGTCGAGCTGGGCGTCCACGGCGGCGCGAGCCTGTTCCACCCCGGCCGTGAGCACCGGCACGCTGCGCGGCAGGCGCATCACGTCGGTGTCGACGATCCGGACGCGAGGGTCCACACCGAAGGCGGGGAGCTCGGAGATCGCCAGCTCCGCCAGTTCGTGGTCCGAGCGGGCCGACAGGTCGTCGTCCCCCGAACTCCAGAACTCCGCGCACAGCACGGTCCGGGGTTCGTTGCGGAACGTCGCCGGCCGCCACGCCCGGGTGTTGGTCAGCCGCCCGGTCCGCACCTGCTCGTCGTAGGCCGTGACGTAGTGGCTGCTCTGGCCCACCTCGCGGCCGTTCCCCGTGCCCTCCAGCAGCAGGTGGACCAGGTAGGTGTCCCGGCTGCGCAGCGCCGGCCCCGCCGGGGCCCGGGTTCCCGGCAGCCAGCGCAGCAGCACGGGGGCGGGAACGCTGGACACGACCGCGCGGGCCGGCACGGCGAACTCCGAGACGGCGTCGCGCACCTGCACGGCGGTCACCCGCTCGCCCTCGGTCGCCAACCCGGTCACGGTGGTCCCCAGCAGGATCCGCGCACCGCGGGCCCGCAGCCGGCGGGCCAGTTCCTCCCACACCGCCCCGGTGCCCTCGCGCGGGGTCAGCAGTTCCACCGGCCCGCGCCAGCCCCGGCGGGTTCCCTGCAGCTTGTCCGCGAACGCGCTCGACAGCTCGCGCGGGTGCACTCCGAGGTACTTGCGGCAGTAGGGGACGAACAGTTCCTCCACGACCGCACGGCCGTGCCGCGCCACGAGCGCGTCGTGGGCGGTGCGGGCCGGCGCCGCCTGCGGGCGGACCCGGGCGGCGACCCGGGCGCCGACCAGTGAGGCCGTCCGCGCGGGCCCGGTCGTGCGCAGCACGTCCACCGGGCTCGGCGGGAAACCCACCACCCGTCCGCGCCACACCGCGGCACGCACGGCCTCGGTCCGCTCGACGCCACCGGCGGCACCGGCCAGGTCCAGCCAGCGGGTCACCGACTCCGGGTGCGAGTTCGACAGGAAGCTGTGCGGCCCCAGGTCGAAGCGGTGCCCCCACAACTCGACCGACCGGCTCAGCCCACCGACCCCGGGTGCACCGTCGACGACCACGACCTGGACGCCGGCGTCGAGCAGGTGCTCGGCCGCGGCCAGGCCCGCCGGCCCGGCCCCGATGACGACGACCGGCTGGTCGCCCCCGTGGCGACCGGCCACACCCTCCACGACAGGAGCGCTCACCTCGAACCCCTCTCCCCCACCTGAACTCCCGACTGCGGCCCGGACGCCGCCGCGCCCGGTACCAACCCCTCGACCACGGCGCCCCACCGCCGGGTCAGCACTTCCGCGGCGAAGCTCGACCGGGCCCACGCGTGCGCCCGGCCGGCCAGTTCCGCGGTCTGCGAACCACCTTCGGCGGCCCACCGCTCCAGCGTTCCCAGTGCCCGGGCCAGCCCGTCGCCGTCGCGGAACAACAGCATCTGGTCCCCGTGCGCGACGCCCATGCCGGACGCACCCTGCGGCGTCGTCAGGGGCACCAGCCCCAGGACGGCGGCCTCGACGACCTTGACGGTCAGCCCCAGCGCCTCGCGCTGCGGGGCCAGCAGGAACGAGTGCTGCACCAGCTCGGTGTGCAGCCGTTCACGGTCGAAGGCCCCGCGCAGGACGACCGAGGGCGCGCCGACCCGGGCGCGGACCGCGTCCGGCACCTCGCCGAAGACGTGCAGTTCCCACCCCTGCAGGCCGTGGGCACGCAACGCCGGCTCGAGCTCGTCGATCCACCAGCGGACCGCCTCCTCGTTCGCGAACGCGGTCAGCGACCCCGGGAAGGCGAGCCGCCGGTCCAGGGGCGCACCACCGGTCCACTGCCGCCGCACCTGCGCGGTGACCGCCATCGGCAGGGCCTGCACCTCGACCCCGACCCGCTCGGCGAGCCGGGCGGCCTCGGTCGGCGACACCAGCGAGGTGCCGTGGGCGGTACGGGCCAGGACGTCCTCGCGTTCGCGCAGCCGGCGGGCCTCCAGGGCCAGCACGCGCCCCACCGGCACCCGGCGCAGCACCTCGGCCGCCAGCCGGGAGGTCGGGCGGCGGTGCCCGAGGAGCTGGTGCAGGTCCATCGCCCGCGAGCGCCACAGGTCGTACCGGTCCGACAGCAGGTCGTCGAGGTCGACGAACCAGGGCCGGCCGGAGTCCTCGGCGTAGGGGGCGAGCCGGACCCCGTCGGCGACGACGGCGTCGATCCGCTCGACCTCCACGAGGCGGCGGACCTCGGCGGCCACGCGCGGCGACCAGTAGAGCCGTTCGTTGCCCGAGCGCAGGCCGCGGCGGGCGGCGGCGGGTCCGAGGACCTCCCACCAGCGCACGTCGGGCAGGCGGTGGGTGGCGACGGAGCGGTCGACCGGGACGGGGTCGGCCGGGCCGCCGACGACGGCGCACACGACCTCGTGCCCGGCTCCGGTGATGGAGTCGACGATGGTGCGCAGCACCAGACCCCGACCGCCGGCGCCTGCCAGCGGTCGGGTCATGAGGAGCAGGATGCGAGCCACTGCTGGAACCGACCTCTCGTGGACGGCCGGCTCAGACGAGGTGGCGCCAGTCGAGCACCGCGGTGCCGCGGCGCTCCCCGGCGGCCAGCACGAGGGCCTGGACGGCGAAGGCGGTGACCCAGACGTTGGCGTGCGGCAGCGGCGTCCCGTCGGTGCCGGCGCCGAAGGCGAAGCCGCCGTCGGCGCGGGGTTCACCGGGAGCGTGGACCTGCCGCTCCAACAGCGCGGTGAGCAGTCGCTGCGCGGCGTGCGTGCCGTGGGCGGAGTGCAGGGCGGCCAGCCGCAGGACCTGGGCGACGCCGTCGACGCGCGGGTGACGGACGGCGACGATGCTCCCGTCGGCGTCGAGGCCGTACCGGCGCGGCGGTAGGCCGTGCCGGTCGGTGGCGGCCAGCGCCCACAGGGTCGCCCGTTCGGAGGCCTCGACGAGGTCCTCGCGGTCGGTGGCGGTGCCGACGGCCCACAGGGCTTCGGCGGCGTAGCAGTGCGGGTGGATGTTCGTCGTCCCGGCGTCGGGGTTGGTGACGAACCGGCCCGAGGGCAGCTGCAGCTTCAGCGCGTCCTCGCAGACGGCGACGGCGGCGCGGGTGTACCGCTCGTCGCCGGTCAGGTCGCCGAGGGCGGCCAGGCCGATCCCGATCTTGGCGTGGTGCACGCCGGGGCGGGTCGACCAGTCGCCCGGGGCGTCCTGCCAGCGGCCGGCCTCGGCGGTGGCCGGCCACGGCTGGACGACGCCGGCGGCGTCGACGAGGCCCAGCAGCCACTCCCCGGTGTCGACGGCGGTGCGCCGGGCCAGCTCGCTGCCGGTCGCGACGTGGTGGGCCACCAGGCCCTGCAGGATGATCCCGGCGTCGAAGGTGTAGAGCCGGTCGGCCTTGCCGGCGAAGCGGCCGACCGCGGCCGAGGCGTCGAGGCAGCGGAAGGCGCCCGGGACCGGCTGCACCGCCTCGGCCAGCCACTGCACGGCACGCTCGGCGTCACCGAGGGCCACCTCGCGCAGGGTCAGGTCACCGCGGGCGGCCAGCCAGGCGGCGAGCGTGACCTGGTACCCGGTGACCTCGGAGTACTCGAACGGGTAGACCTCGGCCGTCCGGTCGAACCACGAGTGGTAACCACCGGTCGGGCTCTGGATGCCCGACTCGTGCAGCCAGCGGACCCCGCGACGGGCGGCCTCCAGGGCGGGGACGGCCCGGCTGGTGCGCGGGCGCGGCACCACCCCCAGCGGTCCCCGTGCGGTGGTCGTCCCGGTGCCGGTGGTCGTCTCGCTCATCCGTTCCCCCCTCGTCGCGTCGGCCCACATCCCCCGATGTTCAGAGCCTTGATCGCGACGAAGTGTGGCAGGAGGGAACCCACCGTTGGACCCTGAATCCCGAAATGCCGCGAAGAAACACGAAGAGTTTCCGGCGCTCACGACGCGTGTCGAGGAGGAGGCCGGAAAGACTACGGAGAGTGGGCGATCGGAATCCTTGCGCGATTCCGATCGCCCTCTCGGGCAACGGCTGTCGTTCAGCTGGCCCGAGCGCGCCCCCGCGCCCGCGACGGGGACGCCGACGAGGACGCGGAGGAGGCGAGGACCTCGGCGAGGAACTGCCCCGTGTAGCTGCCGGGGTGGGCCGCGACCTCTTCCGGCGTTCCGGTGCACAGCACCGTCCCGCCGCCGTTGCCGCCCTCGGGACCCATGTCCACCAGCCAGTCGGCGGACTTGATGACGTCGAGGTTGTGCTCGATGACCAGGACGCTGTTGCCCTTGTCGACCAGCCCCTGCACCACGCCCAGCAGCTTGCGGATGTCCTCGAAGTGCAGACCCGTCGTCGGCTCGTCCAGGACGTAGATCGTCCGGCCGTTGGACCGTCGCTGCAGTTCGGAGGCCAGCTTGACGCGCTGCGCCTCACCCCCGGACAGCGTCGTGGCCGGCTGCCCCAGCCGCACGTACCCCAGGCCGACCTCGGTCAGGGTGGTCATGTACCGCGAGATCGCCGGGACCGCGGCGAAGAACTGCGCGGCCTCCTCGATCGGCATGTCCAGGACCTCGGCGATCGTCTTGCCCTTGAAGTGCACCTCGAGGGTCTCCCGGTTGTACCGGGCCCCGTGGCACACCTCGCAGGGGACGTACACGTCCGGCAGGAAGTTCATCTCGATCTTCAGCGTGCCGTCACCGGCGCACGCCTCGCAGCGACCGCCCTTGATGTTGAACGAGAACCGGCCCGGCTGGTACCCGCGCAGCTTCGACTCCGGCGCCGAGGCGAACAGCTTGCGGATGTGGTCGAACACCCCCGTGTAGGTGGCCGGGTTCGACCGCGGGGTGCGCCCGATCGGGCTCTGGTCCACGTGCACGACCTTGTCCAGGTGCTCCAGCCCCTGGACGCTCTTGTGCCGCCCGGGCACCCGGCGGGCACCGTTGAGCTTGTTCGCCAGCACCGTGTAGAGGATGTCGTTGACCAGCGTCGACTTGCCCGACCCCGACACCCCCGTCACCGCGACCAGCGTTCCCAGCGGGAACTCGACCGTGACGTCCTTGAGGTTGTGCTGACGTGCACCGGTCACCACCAGCTGACGGGCCGGGTCGACCGGACGACGCACGGCGGGCACCTCGATCGCCCGCTGGCCCGACAGGTACTGCCCCGTCAGCGACTTGGGGTTGGCCAGCAGGCCCTCCAGGTCGCCGGAGTGCACGACCTGCCCGCCGCGCTCGCCCGCCCCCGGCCCGAAGTCGACGATCCAGTCGGCCACCCGCACCGTGTCCTCGTCGTGCTCGACGACGATGAGGGTGTTGCCCAGGTCCCGCAACCGCGTCAGGGTGTCGATGAGCCGGCGGTTGTCGCGCTGGTGCAACCCGATCGAGGGCTCGTCCAGCACGTACAGGACCCCGACCAGACCCGAGCCGATCTGGGTCGCCAGCCGGATGCGCTGGGCCTCACCACCTGACAGCGTCCCGGCCGGGCGGGCCAGCGACAGGTAGTCCAGCCCGACGTCCAGCAGGAAGCCCAGCCGCGCCTGGATCTCCTTGAGCACCTGGCCGGCGATCTTCTTCTCCCGCGCCGACAGCTCCATGGTGTCCAGGAACTTCGAGCACTCGTCGATCGGCAGCGCGCAGATCTCCGAGATGGACCGGCCGGCGATCTTCACCGCCAGCGACGTGGGCTTGAGCCGTTCCCCCTTGCAGACCGGGCACGGCGTCTCGCGCATGTAGCCCTCGTAGCGCTCCTTGGACATGTCCGACTCGGTCTCGGAGTGCCGGCGCTTGACGAACTCCACGACGCCCTCGAACCCCGTCGAGTACGACCGCTCCCGGCCCCAGCGGTTCTTGTACCGGACGTGGACCTGGTGGTCCTTGCCGTTCAGCAGCGCGTCCTTGGCCCGCTTGGGCAGCGCCCGCCACGGCACGTCCATCGAGAACGACAGGTCGTCCGCCAGCGCCGTCATCAGCCGCTGGAAGTAGTCGGCCGACCCCGACGTCCACGGCGCGATGGCGCCCTCGTTCAGCGACAGGTCCTCGTCGGGCACGACCAGCTCGGGGTCGACCTCCAGCTGGGTGCCGATGCCCGTGCACTCCGGGCAGGCGCCGAACGGGGAGTTGAAGGAGAAGGACCGCGGCTCGATCTCGTCCAGCTCGAGCGGGTGCTCGTTGGGGCAGGCCATCTTCTCGGAGAAGCGGCGCTCACCCTCGGGACCCTCCACGCCGACCAGGTCGGCGACCAGCAGCCCCGAGGACAGCACGAGCGCGGTCTCGACCGAGTCGGTCAGCCGGCGCTTGACGCCCTCCTTGACCACGAGACGGTCCACCACGACCTCGATGGTGTGCTTGAGCCGCTTCTGCAGCGTCGGCGGGTCGTCCAGCGGCACGACCTCGCCGTCGACGCGGGCACGGGCGAACCCCTTGGCCTGCAGCTCGCGGAACAGCTCGGCGTACTCCCCCTTGCGCTCGCGCACCACCGGGGCCAGCACCTGGAACCGGGTGCCCTCGGGCAGCTCCATCAGCTGGTCGACGATCTGCTGGGGGGTCTGACGGCCCACCGGCTCACCGCAGACCGGACAGTGCGGCTTGCCCGCGCGGGCGAAGAGCAGGCGCAGGTAGTCGTAGACCTCGGTGATCGTCCCGACCGTCGAGCGCGGGTTGCGCGAGGTCGACTTCTGGTCGATCGAGACGGCCGGGGAGAGCCCCTCGATGAAGTCGACGTCGGGCTTGTCCATCTGCCCCAGGAACTGGCGGGCGTAGGCCGACAGCGACTCGACGTACCGGCGCTGCCCCTCGGCGAAGATCGTGTCGAAGGCCAGCGAGCTCTTGCCCGACCCGGACAGGCCGGTGAACACGACCAGGCTGTCCCGGGGCAGGTCGACCGAGACGTCCTTGAGGTTGTGCTCCCGGGCGCCGCGCACGACGAGCCGGTCGCCCGGGACCCGGGCCGAGGACACCGGACGGGACGCGGCGCTCGCGGACGTGCGCTTGGCCGGACGGGCGGCGCCCTTGCTGGTGGTCGTGCTGGAGGAGGGGGTGCGAGAAGCCACACCCCAACCCTAGGCGTCACCTCCGACACGACCTCCCGGAGCGCGCCCGGAGGACCCGTGTGACGAGTGCACGACGCAGGGTCCACCGTTCGGGGGACGTCGGTAGTTGAGAGGGCTGCCTACTCTCGGTGCATGGCCCCGCTCGGAACGCTCCTCGACGACACCCTCGACTCCCCACGGCCGGCCCGGGGCACGGCTGACCGCACGACGGGGGACCCGGCCGGGAACCCGGCTGAGAACACGGCACGACCGGTCCGCTGGCTCGACGACGACGAGCAGGTCACCTGGCGGACGTTCCTGTCCAGCGTGCAGCTCCTGCTCGACCGCATCGACCGCCAGCTGCAGCACGACTCCGGCATCGTGCTGACCTACTACGAGATGCTCGTCCGGCTCTCGGAGTCCCCGGACCGGTCGCTGCGCATGAGCGAGCTCGCCGACTCCTCGCTGTCCTCCCGCAGCCGCGTCTCGCACGCCGTGGCGCGCATGGAGGAACGCGGCTGGATCCGCCGCGAGGCGTGTCCCACCGACGGCCGCGGCTTCCTGGCCGTGCTGACCGACGAGGGCTTCGCCGCCCTCGCGGCCGCCGCCCCCGGGCACGTCGAGACCGTGCGCACGACGCTGTTCGACCAGCTCGGCCCCGAGCAGGTCGGCCAGCTGCGGGAGATCAGCTCCGTCCTGTTCGAGCACCTGACCTCCACCGGCGGCGTCTCGCCCGTGCCGGGCGTGCCGCCGCGCTCCTGACCACCGGGACGTCCCGGACACCCGGACGACGACGCCGGAGCGCCACGGTGCTGACCGATCAGACGGTGCTGACCGATCAGGAGGGGACGGCCAGCCCGGGCGGCGACCGGCCGGCGTTCGTCCTGCACGACCACCGCACGCCCCGGCCGCACCACGACCTGCGGCTGCAGGAGGACGGCGTGCTGCGGTCGTGGGCCCTGCCCCGGGGGCTGCCGACCGACCCCCGGAGCAACCGGCTGGCCGTCGCCGTGTCCGACCACGACCTGGAGCACCTCGGGTACACCGACGCGGACAAGGCGATCGCGGACACCGGCTGGTGGCAGCTGGAGTCGCGCACCGACCGGCGCACCGTCTTCGTCCTGCACGGACGGCACGGCTCCCGCCGGTACGCGCTCATCCGCACGCACGCGGCGGGACCGGAGCTGCTCCTGCACCTGACTGCGGACCAGCCGCGCGCGGCTGACCCCTGAGCCCTAGGCGCCCTGGGCCGCCCGCATCCCGCGCAGCTCCTTCTTCAGGTCCCCGACCTCGTCGCGCAACCGGGCCGCGAGCTCGAACTGCAGCTCGGCGGCCGCGGAGTGCATCTGGTCGGTGAGCTCCTGGATGAGCTGGGCCAGGTCGGCCTGCGGCATCGACCCGCGCGGTTCGGGACCGACCTCGCGGCCGACGTTCCGGCCCGTGCTGCCCCCGGTCGGCGCCTTGGACGTGGCCTTGCCGCCGGCCTTGGCCGTGCTGGCCCCCGTGGTCTTCGCGGGCGTGGGCGTCTTGCCCCGCGACTGCGAGCGACCGCTGCCGCCCGCGCCCCCGCCCCGCGTCGCGGCGAGCAGCTCGGCGGTGTCGGCGTCCTCGCGCGCGATGAGGTCGGTGATGTCGGCGATGCGCTTGCGCAGCGGCATCGGGTCGACACCACGCTCCTTGTTGTAGGCGATCTGCTTCTCACGACGCCGGTTCGTCTCCTCGATGGCCCCGGCCATCGAGGGGGTGATCGTGTCGGCGTACATGTGCACCTGGCCGGACACGTTGCGGGCCGCGCGGCCGATCGTCTGGATCAGGGACTTGGAGGAGCGCAGGAACCCCTCCTTGTCAGCGTCGAGGATGGCCACGAGCGAGACCTCGGGCAGGTCCAGGCCCTCGCGCAGCAGGTTGATGCCGACCAGGACGTCGTACTCGCCCTGGCGCAGCTCGCGCAGCAGTTCCACCCGGCGCAGGGTGTCGACCTCGGAGTGCAGGTACCGCACCCGCACCCCCTGGTCGAGGAAGTAGTCGGTGAGGTCCTCGGCCATCTTCTTCGTCAGGGTCGTCACCAGGACGCGTTCGTCCTTGGCCGTGCGCAGCGAGATCTCGTGCAGCAGGTCGTCGATCTGGCCCTTGGTGGGTTTGACGACGACCTCGGGGTCGACCAGGCCGGTCGGGCGGATGATCTGCTCGACCACGCCCTTGCCCCGGGAGAGCTCGTAGTCGCCCGGCGTCGCCGACAGGTACACCGTCTGCCCCGTGCGCTCCAGGAACTCCTCCCAGCGCAGCGGCCGGTTGTCCATGGCGCTGGGCAGGCGGAACCCGAAGTCCACCAGGGTGCGCTTGCGCGAGGCGTCGCCCTCGAACATCGCGCCGATCTGCGGGACCGTCACGTGCGACTCGTCGATGACGAGCAGGAAGTCCTCGGGGAAGTAGTCCAGCAACGTGTTCGAGGCCGACCCCGGCTCCCGGCCGTCCAGGTGCCGGGAGTAGTTCTCCACCCCCGAGCAGGAGCCGACCTGGCGCAGCATCTCGATGTCGTACGTCGTGCGCATGCGCAGCCGCTGCGCCTCCAGCAGCTTGTTCTGCTGCTCCAGTTCGGCCAGCCGGCCCTCCAGCTCGGCCTCGATGGAACCGATGGCACGCTCGAGGCGCTCGGGACCGGCGACGTAGTGCGAAGCGGGGAAGACGTAGACGAGTTCCTCCTCGCGCAGCACCTCCCCCGTCAGCGGGTTCAGCGTGTACAGCGCGTCGATCTCGTCGCCGAAGAACTCGATCCGCAGCGCGTGCTCCTCGTACTGCGGGATGATCTCGACGGTGTCGCCGCGCACCCGGAAGGTGCCGCGGGTGAACGCCAGGTCGTTGCGGGTGTACTGCTCGGCCACGAACTTGCGCAGCAGGTCGTCGCGCTCGATGGTGTCGCCGACCTTCAGCGTCACCATCCGGTCGACGTACTCCTGCGGCGTGCCCAGGCCGTAGATGCAGGACACCGTGGCGACCACGACGACGTCGCGGCGGGTCAGCAGCGAGTTCGTGGCCGAGTGCCGCAGCCGCTCGACCTCGTCGTTGATCGAGGAGTCCTTCTCGATGTAGGTGTCCGACTGCGGGACGTACGCCTCGGGCTGGTAGTAGTCGTAGTAGGAGACGAAGTACTCGACGGCGTTGTGGGGCAGCAGCTCGCGGAACTCGTTCGCCAGCTGGGCGGCGAGCGTCTTGTTCGGCGCCATGACCAGGGTGGGGCGCTGGACCTGCTCGATGAGCCAGGCCGTCGTCGCCGACTTGCCGGTACCGGTCGCACCGAGCAGCACGACGTCCTGCTCCCCCGCGTTCACGCGCCGGGCCAGCTCCGCGATCGCGGCGGGCTGGTCGCCGGAGGGGGAGAACTCGGAGACCACCTGGAAGGGGGCCACCCGGCGCTGGATGTCTGTCGTCGGCCGCATGGGGGGAAGCCTAGGCGGGCCCTCCGACACGAGCCGCCCGGACGAGGTCGAGGCGGACGGCACAGCCCGGGTCGGCGCCGGCGAAGGCGTCCTGACCTGCGGGGACGTAACCCACGGCGTGCAGGGCACCGGTCACGTCGCCCGCGCTCACCTCGTCGGCCACCGCCTGCACCCGCAGCGGCCAGCCGGTCGGCGCGGCCAGCTGCACCGGGGCGCCGAGGGCACGCTCGACCCGCGCGCGCACCCGGTCGGCGTCGGCGGCGCCCGGGACCCCGGCCGGCACCGGCCCGGGGCGGCCGGCCCGCAGGCCCGCCTCGAACGGGACCAGCCGCTCGTGCCACAACCGCTCGACGAGCCCGGGCAGCGGGTCGGCCGCGCCGTCGGTGCGGCGCGGGTTGGGCAGCAGCACGTCGGCCGCGGCCGCCCGCTGCTCGTCGGTGGCCTGCGCGGCCAGCCGGGCCCGGGCGTCGTCGGGATCCATCCCCCGGTCCTCGACGAGCCGCCGCAGGCGCTCGTGCGCGCCGGCGTCGACGACGACGACGAGGGGGTAGCCCGGCGCCGCGCCGGTCTCGACCAGCAGCGGCACGTCCTCCACGACGACGGCGTCGGCCGGTGCGGCCGCGGCCAGCTCCGCCCGCCGCTGCGCGACCCGCGGGTGCACGATGGCGTTGAGCGCCGCCCGCCGCCGCGCGTCGCCGAAGACGATCCGTCCCAGCGCGGGCCGGTCCAGGTCGCCCGCGGCGGTCAGGACCTGCGGACCGAACTCGGCCACCACGGCCGCCAGGCCGTCGGTTCCGCGGGCCACCACCTCCCGGGCCAGGACGTCGGCGTCGACCAGGACCGCACCGAGGTCGGCCAGCAGCGCCGAGACCGTCGACTTGCCCGCCCCGATGCCACCCGTCAGACCCACTCGCAGCACGTCAGGACCTTAGACGAACGGCGAGCCCGGGCGGGCGCCGGCGGCTCACACCCCGGCGGGGCTGCTGACCACGACGGGCGAGGAGGGTGAGCGCGTGCTGGCGTAGCCGGCCGCGGTGACCACGGTGCCGGCGGCCAGCAGCGCGGCACGGGCCGGTCCGGCCACGTCCCCACGGGCGAGCGCGGCCACGTGGCGCAGGACGCCGCTGCCGACGGTGCGCAGCACGTAGCGACGTTCGGCGGACAGTCCGTCGGCCGTCCCGAGCCGGGCCGCGAGCAGTCCCTTGGACCGGCCCTCGTGCCAGCAGCGGCTGAACAGGTAGGAGACCGTTTGCCGCGCCCGCGGAACGCGGTGGTCGACCACCGCGCTCGGCCGGCGCACGATCAGGGCGCTCGGGTCGGCCCGGCGCAGCCGGATGCAGAAGTCGGTCTCCTCGCACCCCACCGGCAGGGCGCCGACCCGGCCGCTCGTCGTGTCGAACCCGTCGACGACGCCGAACGCGGCGGCGCGCACGGCCATGTTGGCCCCGATGGGGTTGCGCACCGGCGAACCCTCCCCGGGCAGGCCCCGGAAGTCGCAGCCGACGATCCAGCCGAACTCCTCGGGGAACCACCGGGGCGCGCGGCCGCCCTCCCAGTCGGCGACGACTCCCCCGCCCACGACGCTGACCGCCTCGCGGCGGAAGCCGGCGCGCAGGCCCTCGAGCCAGCCGGGGCGGGGCACCGCGTCGTCGTCGAGGAAGACGACCACGTCCCCGCCGGCCTTGGCCACTCCGGTGTTGCGGCCACCGGACAACCCGCGCGGACCGGAGTTCTCCACCACGGTGGCCCTCGGGAAGTCGACGGTCACCCGCCCGAGGAGCTCGGGGTGGTGGTCCACCACGACGACGAGTTCGTCACCCTCGCGCAGCTGGGCGACGGTGGCTCGCACCGCATCGCGGAACACCGCGTAGCGGGCGGGCGTGTACGTGCAGACGACCACGCTCACGGTCGGGTTGGCACGGTCGGTCACGGCGCTCCTTCGGGTGGGCCCGGATGCGTTCCTCCCCGCAACCTCCCCTCGCGCCCCGCCCAGGACAAGGCGCCGGGCAGGCCCCTGACGACTCCGGCGGGAACCGTCGGGCCGCCGGGAAACCGTGCGGGAACGGCGAAGGGCCCGACCGGCAGACCGGTCGGGCCCTTCTCGTGGAGGGTGGGGTTCAGCGCACCCCGCCGCGGCGCTTGTTGAAGACGTCGAACGCGACGGCCAGCAGCAGCACCAGGCCCTTGATGACCTGCTGCAGGGACTGGTCGACGCCCAGCAGCTGCATGCCGTTGGAGATCACGCCGACGAGCAGACCACCGATGATCGCGCCCTGGATCTTGCCGACACCGCCGGTGACGGCGGCACCACCGATGAAGGCCGCGGCGATGGCGTCGAGCTCGAAGCTCGTGCCCGCGCTGGGCTGGGCGCCGTTGGACCGCGAGGAGAAGATGACGCCCGCGACGGCCGCCAGGAACCCCATGTTGACGAAGATCCAGAAGTTCACCCGGCGCACGTTGACGCCGGACAGCTGGGCCGCGGCGAGGTTGCCGCCGATGGCGTACACCTGCCGGCCGAACACCGAGGACTTCATGATCGTCGAGTAGATGAGGATCAGCGCCGCGAGGACGATCAGCACGATCGGCAGGCCGCGGCTGTGCGCCAGCTGCCAGGCGAAGGCCATGACGACCACGGCGACGGCGACGATCTTCAGGACGAACAGCGGCATCGCGTCGACGACCTGCTGGTAGCGGACCTTGGCGATGCGGGTCCGGACCTGCTGCACGGCGAAGCCGACCACCCCGAGCGCGGCGATGAACAGCGTGAAGGCGTCGTAGCCGTACCCGCCCATGAGGCCGTTGATGAACCCGGTCGCGACCTTGCCGTACTGCTCCGGGAACGGCGAGAGCGAGACGTTGTCCAGGACGTAGAACGTCAGACCGCGGAACAGCAGCATGCCGGCGAGGGTCACGATGAAGGCCGGGATGCCGACGAAGGCGACCCAGAAGCCCTGCCAGGCCCCGATGAGGACGCCGACGCCGAGGGCGGCCAGGATGCCGACCCACCACGGCTGGCTCGAGCCGATGACCAGCTGCGCCGAGACCGCCCCGGTGAGCGCGACCACCGACCCCACCGACAGGTCGATGTGGCCGGCGACGATGACGATGAGCATGCCGATCGCCAGCACCAGCACGTAGGAGTACTGCAGGACGATGTTGGTGACGTTCGTCGGGCTCAGGGACAGCCCGTCGGTGAGGACGGCGAACAGCAGCACCACGACGACGAACGCGATGTAGATGCCGCTCTCGCGCAGGTTCTGCGTCATGGCGCGGAAGGGGTTCGCCGTACCGGTCTTCGGCTCCGGTGCGGGCGCCTTGGTCAGCGTGCTGCCGCTCATGCGGAGTGCTCCTGCGGGGTGAGTTCTTCGGGGGACGAACCGGTCGGGCCGGTCGTGAGGGAACGGTCCTTGGTCATGAGGACCATGAGGCTCTCCTGCGAGGCCTCGGCGATCGGCACCTCACCGGTGATGCGGCCGGCGGACAGGGTGTAGATGCGGTCGCAGATGCCCAGCAGTTCGGGCAGTTCGGAGGAGATGACGATGACGGCCTTGCCGGCCGCGACCAGGCGGTTGATGATCGTGTAGATCTCGTACTTGGCGCCGACGTCGATGCCGCGCGTCGGCTCGTCGAGGATGAGGACCTCGGGGTCGGAGTAGATCCACTTCGACAGGACGACCTTCTGCTGGTTGCCGCCGGACAGCTTCCCGGTCAGCGCGCTGACCGTCGGAGCCTTGATGTTCATGCTCCGCTTGCTGTCCTCGGCGACCTTGATCTCCTCGTGCGCGTTGACGAAACCGGTGCGGGCCAGCTTGTCCAGCGCGGCGGCGGAGATGTTGCGCTTGATGTCGTCGATGAGGTTCAGGCCGAACTTCTTGCGGTCCTCGGTGGCGTAGGCCAGCCCCACCTGGATCGCCTCGCGCACCGACCGCGCCTGCACGGGCTTGCCGTGCAGGAACAGCTGCCCGCCGAGGTAGCGGCCGTAGCTGCGGCCGAAGACGCTCATGGCCAGTTCGGTGCGGCCGGCGCCCATCAGCCCGGCGATGCCGACGACCTCGCCGGCACGGACGGTGAGCGAGGCGTGGTCGACGACGAGGCGGTCCTGGGAGGCGTGCCCGACGGTCCAGTCCTCGATGCGCAGGATCTCCTCGCCCGGGTGCGACTCCCGTTCGGGGTAGCGGCTGTCGAGGTCGCGGCCGACCATGCCGCGGATGATGCGGTCCTCGGTGACGGCGTCGGCGCGCATGTCGAGGGTCTCGATCGTGCGGCCGTCGCGGATGATCGTCACCGCGTCGGAGATGGCCTCGATCTCGTTGAGCTTGTGCGAGATCATGATGCTCGTCATGCCCTCGCTGCGCAGCTGGCGCAGCAGGTCGAGCAGGTGCGCCGAGTCGTTGTCGTTCAGCGCGGCCGTGGGCTCGTCGAGGATGAGGAGCTTGACGTCCTTGCTCAGGGCCTTGGCGATCTCGACGAGCTGCTGCTTGCCCACGCCGAGCTGGCCGATGGGCGTCGTGGGGTTCTCGTTCAGCCCCACGCGGGCCAGGAGCTTGGAGGCCTCACCGTTGGTGCGGTTCCAGTCGATGAGCCCGCCACGGCCCTTGATCTCGTTGCCGAGGAAGAGGTTCTCCGCGACCGACAGGTACGGCACGAGCGCGAGTTCCTGGTGGATGATCGCGATGCCGGCCCGCTCGCTGTCGGCGATGCCGGAGAACGTCGAGAGCTGGCCGTCGAAGTGGATCTCGCCCTCGTAGGTGCCGTGCGGGTAGACCCCGGACAGGACCTTCATGAGCGTCGACTTCCCGGCGCCGTTCTCGCCGCAGATGGCGTGGACCTCACCGCGCCGCACCGACAACGAGACGTCGGACAGCGCCTTGACCCCGGGGAAGGTCTTGGTGATGGAACGCATCTCCAAGATGTTGGGCTGCGTGTGGGTGGTGTCGGTCATCGGTGAACCGTCGTCCTCGTGGGAGTGGTTGGGTCGCTGGCACCAGACGGTCCCCGCCCCGGTTTCCGGGGCGGGGACGCGGAGGTGGGTCAGCTGGCCTTGCCGGCGTCGACCTCGGCCTGGGTGTAGTACTCGGTGTCGACCAGGGCGCTCGTGACGTTGTCCTTGGTGACGATCTGCGACTCGAGCAGGAACGAGGGGACGACCTTGACGCCGTTGTCGTACGTCTCGGTGTCGTTCGCCTCGGGCTCCTCGCCCTCGACCATCGCCGAGGCGGCCTTGACGGCCTCGTCGGCGAGGTTGCGGGTGTCCTTGAAGATGGTCGAGTACTGGACCCCGTCGTTGATGAGCTTGACCGAGGCGATCTCGGCGTCCTGCCCGGTGATGACCGGCATCGTCTGGCCCGCACCGTAACCGGCGTTCTGCAGCGCGGTGATGATGCCGCGGGAGATGCCGTCGTACGGGGACAGCACGCCGTCGACCTTGCTGCCGTCGCCGTAGGCGGAGGTCAGCAGGTCCTCCATGCGCTTCTGCGCGGTCTCCTGCTGCCAGCGCAGGATCGCGGCCTGGTCGATCTTCGTCTGCCCCGACTTGACGACGATCTGGCCCTTGTCGATGAACGGCTGGATGGTGTCCATCGCGCCGTCCCAGAAGAACTGGGCGTTGTTGTCGTCGAGCGAGCCGGCGAAGAGTTCCACGTTGAAGGGGCCGGTGGCCGTTCCCGGGGAACCGTCGGCGTTCAGCAGGCCGAGCCCGGTCAGCAGCGAGGTGCCCTGCTGCACACCGACGTTGTAGTTGTCGAACGAGACGTAGAAGTCGACGTCCGCCGAACCACGGATGAGGCGGTCGTAGGAGATGACCTTGATGCCGGCGGCGGCCGCCGAGGACAGCTGGCTGCTCAGCGCCGTGCCGTCGATCGCCGCGACGATCAGGAGCTTGTCGCCCTTGGTGATCATCTGGTCGATCTGCTGCGACTGGGTCGGGATGTCGTCGTTGGCGTACTGCAGGTCGACCTTGTAACCGGCCGCCTCCAGCCCCGCCTTGACGTTGTTCCCGTCGGCGATCCACCGCTCGGACGTCTGGGTCGGCATCGCGACCCCGATGGTGATGTCGGAGGCGTTGGCCGACTCGTTGCTGTCACCGGACCCGGTGTCGGACCCGGCACCGCCACCGCCGCACGCGGCGAGGGTCAGGGCCAGGCCCGCACCGAAGACGGCCAGGGCACTGCGGCGTTTCATCACGGCGGAACTCCTCTGTACCTCGTGAACAGCCGCGCGGAGGCGCGCGGCGGTTGGGTGTGCGCCGTGGTGGCGCATCGGGGATCTACCGTCCGGTGCGGGCTTCCTCGACCCGTCGACCGCACGGCAGGTTGAACTGGTGACCTCATTGTTAGCGTTGCCATTCGGCAGCGTCAAGCGGAACACCCGCTTGGCGGCAGGACCCGGCGGAGCAGTCCCCGGTGACGGTTCGTGGGTTACTCTGACGCCGCGAGGTCGACCCGGCTCCCTCGCCCCATCCGATCCCCGGTCTTCAGCGGTGAGGAACCGGCCACCGAAGAGAAGTGGGACACGCCATGTCTGCGGACTCGGACGCCGCGCGGGGGACCTCTCCCGACGACGCGCGCGTGCCGGTGCTCGCCGACGTCGCCCAGCTCGCCGGGGTCTCCCAGCAGACCGTCTCCCGCGTGGTGCGCGGCAGCCCGTCGGTGGCCCGGCGCACCCGCGAGCGGGTCGAGGCCGCGATCGCCGAGATCGGGTACCGCCCCAACGTCGCCGCCCGCGCGCTGGTCACCCGCCGCTCGCACCGCATCGGCGTCGTGGCGGCCAGCGCCTCGCTGTACGGCGCGGGGATGACCCTCGCCGGGATCCAGGAGGCCGCCCGCGCCGCCGGCTACGCCGTCTCCCTGGTCATGCTGCCCGAGCTGACGACCGCCAGCGTGCAGGAGGCGCTGGAGGACCTGCGCGCGCAGTACGTCGACGGGGCGATCGCCGTCGTGCCCGAGGACGCCTCGCAGGAGGCGGTCCGCGCGGCCGACGCCGCCTTCCCCTGCGTCCTGGCGCCCGGCCTCGACGGAGCCGGGGTCGCCGACGCCTACTGGGCCGAGGTGGCGGCGGCCCGCGAGGCCGTCGAGCACCTGCTCGACCTCGGGCACCGCACCGTGCACCACATCGCCGGCCCGGCCGACTGGGCCGAGTCCCGGGCGCGGTCCACCGGGTGGCGCACCGCTCTGGTCGACCGGCTGCGCGTGGTGCCCCGCCCCGTCCGCGGTGACTGGTCGGCCGCCTCCGGCTGCGCGGCCGTGGCCGAACTGCCCCTGGAGGAGGTCACGGCGCTGTTCGTCGGCAACGACGCCATGGCCGTGGGGGTGCTGCACGCCCTGTCCAGCAAGGGGTTGCGCGTTCCCGACGACGTGTCGGTCGTCGGTTTCGACGACGTCCCCGAGGCCGCCTTCTACGCCCCGCCGCTGACGACCGTCCACCAGGACTTCGCCGAGATCGGCCGGCGTTGCGTGCGCGTGCTGCTGGGCCGGCTGCGCGACCGGGTCGTCGAGCCGGGACCGGTCGCCCCGGCCCTCGTCGTCCGGTCCAGCACCGCTCCCCCGCCCGTCCTGCGCTGATCCCCTCCCCCGAGGGCGAGGGCGCGGCCCGGAGACACGAAGGCCCCGACCGGGATCCGGTCGGGGCCTTCGTTCAGATCGTCAGCCGATCAGCGTGAACCTCAGTTCCCGCCGGTCAGCTTCTCGCGCAGCGCCGCGAGGGCCTCGTCGGACGCGAGCGTGCCCGCGGCCTCCGGAGCCTCCGAGGTGTACGACGACGGAGCCGACGAGCTGCTGCTGGAGCTGCTGCTCGCGGGGGCGCTGGTGCCCTCGGCCTCGGCCTTGGCCTCGGCCTCGGCGCGCTCGGCGACCTGCTTGCGGTGCGCCTCCCAACGCTCGTGGGCGAGGGCGTACTGGCCCTCCCACTCCTCGCGCTGAGCCTCGTAGCCCTCGAGCCACTCGTTGGTCTCGGGGTCGAAGCCCTCGGGGTACTTGTAGTTCCCCTGCTCGTCGTAGTCGGCGGCCATGCCGTACAGCGACGGGTCGAACTCGTCGCCGGCGGCGGCCAGGGACTCGTCGGCCTGCTTCAGCGACAGCGAGATCCGGCGACGCTCCAGGTCGATGTCGATGACCTTGACGAAGATGTCGCTGTTGACCTGGACGACCTGCTCGGGCACCTCGACGTGGCGCTCGGCCAGCTCGGAGATGTGGACCAGGCCCTCGATGCCGTCGTCGACGCGCACGAACGCACCGAACGGGACGAGCTTGGTGACCTTGCCCGGCACGACCTGACCGATCGCGTGGGTGCGGGCGAACTGCTGCCACGGGTCTTCCTGGGTCGCCTTCAGCGACAGGGAGACGCGCTCGCGGTCCATGTCGACGTCCAGGACCTCGACCGTGACCTCCTGGCCGACCTCGACGACCTCGGAGGGGTGGTCGATGTGCTTCCAGGACAGCTCGGAGACGTGGACCAGACCGTCGACGCCGCCGAGGTCGACGAACGCACCGAAGTTGACGATCGAGGAGACGACGCCGGAGCGGACCTGACCCTTCTGCAGGGTCGTGAGGAAGTTCTGGCGGACCGCCGACTGGGTCTGCTCGAGCCAGGCGCGGCGGGACAGGACCACGTTGTTGCGGTTCTTGTCCAGCTCGATGATCTTGGCTTCGATCTTCTGGCCGACGTACGGCTGCAGGTCGCGGACGCGACGCATCTCGACCAGCGACGCGGGCAGGAAGCCACGGAGGCCGATGTCCAGGATGAGCCCACCCTTGACGACCTCGATGACGGTGCCCTCGACGACCTCGTCGGCTTCCTTCTTGGCCTCGATCGTGCCCCAGGCGCGCTCGTACTGAGCGCGCTTCTTGGACAGGATCAGCCGACCTTCCTTGTCCTCCTTCTGGAGGACCAGGGCCTCGACCTCGTCGCCGACACCGACGACCTCGTTGGGGTCGACGTCGTGCTTGATCGACAGCTCACGCGAGGGGATGACGCCCTCGGTCTTGTAACCGATGTCGAGGAGGACCTCGTCACGGTCGACCTTCACGATGGTGCCGGAGACGATGTCACCGTCGTTGAAGTACTTGATGGTCGCGTCGACCGCGGCAAGGAAGTCCTCAGCCGATCCGATGTCGTTGATCGCGATCTGAGGAGTGGTGCCCGCCGGCGCGGTCGTGGTGGTCGTCATGGAGGTAGGGGCTCCGTCAGGGACAGTCGTAGGGTCGCGGGCCCGGGAGGTTCCCGGCCGCCACCTGCACCACCGGAGCCAGTGGTGACACCCGGAGACGCAAGCCGTACGAGCCTACCCGGGTGCTGGGGAGGGGGTCAAAGCCGGGTGGTGCTGCGACGATCGCGCCGTGCCCTCCCCCCAGCCCTCCCCCCAGTCGCCCCCCGGGTCCACCCCCGACCTGCCCGACCAGCCCTCCGTCGGCCGTCGCCCGGTCGGCGCCGACGAGACCGTCCGCGCCCAGCGCAGCTGGTGGGACGCCGAGGCCTCCGGGTACCGGCTCGAGCACGGCGCCTTCCTCGGCGACGACCGCGCCGGCTCCGACCTGGTGTGGGGCCCCGACGGCCTGCGCGAGGCCGACGCGCACCTGCTGGGCGACCTGGCCGGTGCGACCGTCCTGGAGTTCGGGGCCGGCGCGGCGCAGTGCGCCCGCTGGGTCGCGGCCCGGGGCGCCCGTGTCGTGGCGAGCGACCTGTCGCTGGGGATGCTGCGCGAAGGGGCCGCAGCCGCCCGCGAGGCCGGGGTGCCGCTGGCCCAGTGCGACGCGCGCGTCCTGCCCTTCGCCGACGCCGCCTTCGACGTCGTCTTCACCTCCTACGGCGCGCTGCCCTTCGTCGCCGACGCCGACCGCGTCCTGGCCGAGGCCGCCCGCGTCCTGCGACCCGGCGGGCGGTTCGCCGCCAGCGTGCCCCACCCCCTGCGCTGGGCCCTGCCCGACGTCCCCGGCCCCGAGGGCCTGACCGCCACCCACTCCTACTTCGACCGCCGCGCCTACGTGGAGTCCGACGAGCACGGCACCGTCACCTACGCCGAGCACCACCGGACCGTGGGTGACTGGGTCCGCCTGCTCGTCGGGGCGGGTTTCGTCGTGCGCGACCTCGTCGAGCCGGAGTGGGCCTCCGGCGACGCCGTGTGGGGCGGGTGGAGCCGGCTGCGCGGCGAACTGCTGCCGGGAACCCTCGTGCTCGTCGCCGACCGGGCCTAGTGGTCCGGCCGGGAAGTCCCCGTCCGGGAACTTCCCGGCCGGGCCACTAGTGCCCCGCCTCGTGCCAGCTCTGCCCGATGCCCACGGACACGTCGAGCGGCACCGCGAGGTCCGCGGCTCCCGCCATGGTCCGCCGCACCAGCGCCTCGAGCTGCTCGCGCTCGCCCTCGGCCACCTCCAGGACCAGCTCGTCGTGGACCTGCAGCAGCAGACGCGAGCGCAACCCGTTCTCCCGCAGGCCCTTGTCCAGGTCCAGCATCGCGACCTTGATGATGTCGGCGGCCGAGCCCTGGATGGGCGCGTTCAGCGCCATGCGCTCGGCCATCTCGCGGCGCTGGCGGTTGTCGCTGGACAGGTCGGGCAGGTAGCGGCGGCGGCCCAGGATGGTCTCGGTCCAGCCGACGCGGCGCGCCTCGTCGACGACACCGTGCAGGTAGTCGCGGACCCCGCCGAACCGCACGAAGTACTCGTCCATGAGGCCGCGGGCCTCCTCGGTGGAGATCTTCAGCTGGTTCGACAGGCCGAACGCCGACAGGCCGTAGGCCAGGCCGTAGGACATCGCCTTGATCTTGGCGCGCATCTCGGATGTGACGTCGGCGGGCGCCACCCCGAACACCCGGCTGCCGACGAAGCGGTGCAGGTCCTCGCCGGAGGTGAAGGCCGCGATGAGGCCCTCGTCCTGCGACAGGTGCGCCATGATCCGCATCTCGATCTGGGAGTAGTCCGCGGTCAGCAGGCACTCGAACCCGCCCTGCGCATCGCCCGGACCGACCACGAAGGCCTCGCGGATCCGCCGGCCCTCCTCGGTGCGGATCGGGATGTTCTGCAGGTTCGGGTCGGTCGAGGACAGCCGGCCCGTCGCGGCGATCATCTGCTGGTAGGTGGTGTGGATGCGGCCGTCGTCGGCGACGGACTTCTGCAGCCCCTCGACGGTCTGCCGCAGCCGCGAGGCGTCGCGGTGCTCGAGCAGGTGCGCCAGGAACGGGTGCTCGGTCTTGACGAACAGCGCGGCGAGGGCGTCGGCGTCGGTGGTGTAGCCCGTCTTGGTCTTCTTGGTCTTCGGCATCCCGAGCTGGTCGAACAGCACGGTCTGCAGCTGCTTGGGCGAGCCGAGGTTGATCTCGCTGCCGATGACCTCGTACGCCAGCGACTGCGCCTGGGCGACGCGGTCGGCGAAGTGCTTCTCGAGGTCGGCGAGCAGCTGCTGGTCGACGGCGATGCCGACCCGCTCCTGGTGGGCCAGCACCCCCACCAGCGGCAGCTCGACCTCGGACAGCAGCCGGGTGCCGCCGCGCTCGGAGAGCTCGGTGGCCAGCACGCCGGCGAGCTCGCCGATCGCGAGCGCCCGGACCATGCCCTCCTCGGCGCGGGCCTGCAGGTCACCGCCGACGGGGCCGTCGCCGCCGTCGAGGGTCAGCTGCTCGTCCGCCGGTTCGGCCGCGGCGGCCGAGCCCTCGGCCCGCAGCTCGCGCTTGAGGTGCCGCACGGCGAGGTCGGCCAGGTCGTAGCTGCGCTGGTCGGGCCGGCACAGGTAGGCGGCCAGGGCGGTGTCGAAGACGACGCCGGCCAGGTCCCAGCCGCGGGCGCGCAGCGCGTGCGAGGGCCCCTTGACGTCGTGCGCCACCTTCGGGCGGTCCGGATCGGCCAGCCAGGCGACCAGCGCCTGCTCGTCGGCCGGTTCGAGGGTGAGCGGGTCGATCCAGGCGGCGACGCCGTCGGACCCGGCCAGCGAGACCCCGGTGACCTCCCCGGTGCCGCGGCCCCACTCGCCCTGGACGAACAGGCCGGTGCGCTCCAGCGCGTGGTCGGCCAGCCACGGGCCGACCTCGCCGGCCAGCAGGACGGCGCCGTCGACGCCGAAACCCGCCTCGGCCTCGGGTTCGGCCGACTCCAGCGTCGCGAACAGGCGCTCGCGCAGGACGCGGAACTCCAGTCCGTCGAAGACGGTGTGCACCTGCTCGCGGTCCCAGGCCCGGCGGACGAGGTCGGGAACGGTGGTGTCGAGGTCCAGGTCGCGCACCAGCGCGTTGAGGCGGCGGTTGCGGATGACCGAGTCGAGGTGGGCGCGCAGGTTCTCCCCCGCCTTGCCCTTGACCAGGTCGGCGTTGGCGATGACGCCGTCCAGACCGTCGTAGGCGTTGATCCACTTGGCGGCGGTCTTGGCGCCGACGCCGGGGATGCCGGGCAGGTTGTCGGAGGTCTCCCCCACCAGCGCGGCGAGGTCGGGGTAGCGCTCCGGCGGGACGCCGTACTTCTCCTCCACGGCCTCGGGGGTCATGCGGGTCAGTTCCGACACGCCCCGGACCGGGTACAGCACGGTGACCTCGGGCCGGACGAGCTGGAACGCGTCGCGGTCACCGGAGGAGATCAGCACGTCGAACCCCTGCTCGACGGCCTGCTCGGTGAGGGTCGCGATGACGTCGTCGGCCTCGTACCCCTCCACCTCCACGACGGGCACCCGCAGGGCCGCGAGGACCTCCTTGACGAGCCCGACCTGACCGCGGAACTCGTCCGGGCTCTTGGTGCGGGTGCCCTTGTAGTCGGCGTAGACCTCGGTGCGGAAGGAGGCGCGCGAGACGTCGAAGGTGACGGCGAAGTGGGTCGGGTCCTCGTCGCGCAGCAGGTTGATGAGCATCGAGGTGAAGCCGTAGACGGCGTTGGTCGGCTGCCCCGTGGTCGTCGCGAAGTTCTGCACCGGCAGTGCGTAGAAGGCCCGGTAGGCCATCGAGTGGCCGTCGATGAGCAGCAACCGCGGACGGGTGCGGGCCGGCCCGGCGGCCTTCTGGGCGGCCGTCTTCTTCGCAGCGGTCCTGCGAGCCGGCGTGGTGGCAGCGGGGGGTGTCACGTCCGCCAGGGTAGTCAGCCCCTGCGACAGTCACCGTCCCGGCGAGCCTCACCCGGCGGTGGGCACCCCGAGCGACTCCCCGGCGCGGGCCAGCCGGGCCCGCAGCGACCGGCGGCGGGCCACGACGCCGGTGGCGTGCGCACTGCCGGCGGCCGGGTCGGCCAGCCGACGGCGCAGCACCGGCAGCGGGACCGCGCGGCGCACGACGACGGGGGCGAACCCGAGCCGGGCCATGTAGCGGGTGTAGTCGCGGTCGCCGGGCAGGACGGTGCAGGCGACCTGGTCGGCGCCCTCGGCCTCGGCCAGGTGCATGGCCCTGCGCAGCAGCGCCCGCCCGACCCCGCGGTGGCGGAAGTCGGGAACGACGTGCAGGTGCTCGATGCTGGGGCCGGCGCAGTTGCCCAGCGGCAGCAGCGGCGACGTCGTCATTAGGGCGTACCCGGCCGGCTCGGGGCCGAGGAAGGCCAGCAGCACCCGGACCTCGCCGTGCTCCAGGGAGCGCAGCAGACGGGCGCGCACGTTGTCGACCGAGGCGCGCAGCTGGGCCTGGTCGAAGCGGGCGGAGGCGTACAGCGCCATGAGGACGTCGACGTCGCCGGCGCCGGCGTCGCGCACCTCGACTGCGGGTCGTGCCACGGGAAACCCCTTCCGCGCGGTGCGTCGACGACGCACCCGACGAAGCAGACCGGGCCCCCGCTCCGGTGACCGCTCACGACGTGGGCGGCTTCGCCGGAGATTAGGGCACGCGCGCTCGCGGCGGAAGATCAGATCGCGATCTGATCGTGACCTTCACCCCGGGTGGCTCACCGACCACCCGACGTCGCGGTGCGGGGCCGGCCGGGAGGAGGCGGAAGGGCTCGTCGCCTCCCCGAGGACGATGATCGTCCCCGGGGAGGCGACGAGCCCCCACCGCGACCGCGGCCTAGACGTCGCCGCCGAGGTAGGCGGCGCGGATCGAGTCGTCCGAGGCCAGTTCGGCGCCCGTGCCCGAGCGCACGACGGTGCCCGTCTCCAGCACGTACGCGACGTCGGAGATGCGCAGGGCCTGGGCGGCGTTCTGCTCCACGAGCAGCACCGTCGTCCCCTGCTGGTTGATCTCCACGATGATCGAGAAGATCTGCTGGATCAGCTTGGGCGCCAGACCCATCGACGGCTCGTCGAGCAGCAGCACCCGGGGCCGGCTCATGAGCGCGCGACCGATGGCGAGCATCTGCTGCTCGCCGCCGGACATGGTGCCCGCCGGCTGGGTGCGCCGCTCCAGCAGCCGCGGGAACAGCGTGTACACGCGCTCCAGGTCCTGCTTGTAGGCCGCCGTGCGGCGGTCCTTGCGGGTGTAGGCGCCCATGTCGAGGTTCTCCTCGACCGTCATGCCGACGAACGTCCCGCGGCCCTCCGGCGCCTGGCACAGGCCCCGCTGGACGAGCTTGTGCGAGGGCACCTTGGTGATGTCCTGGCCCTCGAAGACGATCCGGCCCGCGCGGACGGTGCGCAGCCCGGAGACGGTCTTCAGCGTCGTCGTCTTGCCGGCGCCGTTGGCGCCGATGAGGGTGGCGATGGCACCCGAGGGCACCCGGAACGAGACGTCCCGGATGGCCTCGATGCGCCCGTAGTTGACGCTGAGGTCCTCCACGACGAGCTGGTCGTCCCCGAGGACGCGGTCGGAGCCGGTGCTCACAGGTCCCCCTCCTCGGACAGCTGGTCGTCGTCGACGCCCAGGTAGGCGGCGATGACGGCCGGGTTGTTGCGGATCTCCGCGGGCAGCCCCTCGGCGATCTTCTTGCCGAACTCCAGGACGACGATCCGGTCGGTGACGCCCATGACCAGGCGCATGTCGTGCTCGATGAGCAGCACCGTGTTCCCCAGGTCGCGCACGCGCCGGATCAGGTCCATGAGCCGCTGCTTCTCCACCGGGTTGAACCCCGCGGCCGGTTCGTCCAGGCACAGCAGCTTGGGCCGCGTGGCCAGCGCCCGGGCGATCTCCAGGCGGCGCTGCTCGCCGTAGGAGAGGTTGCGGGCCAGGTCGTCGCCGCGGTGCCCCAGGTCCATCATGTCCAGCAGCTCGTCGGCCGTGCGGTTGCCCTCGCGGGTCTCCCGCCGGTGCCGGGGCAGCCGGAACAGCGAGTTCACGACACCGGAGCGGTGGTGGGAGTCGGCCCCGACGAGGACGTTCTCGCGCGCCGTCATGTTGCCGAACAGGCGGATGTTCTGGAACGTGCGGGCGATGCCCAGCCGGTTGATCTGGTACCGCTTGCGCCGGCCCAGCGGCTGCCCGTCGAAGACGACGCGTCCCTCGGTCGGCTGGTAGACCCCGGTCAGGGCGTTGAAGCACGTCGTCTTCCCCGCCCCGTTCGGGCCGATCAGCCCGAGGATCTCCCCCTGCCGGATGTCGAAGGAGACGTCGTTGAGGGCGACGACCCCGCCGAAGCGCAGGGTGACGTTCTCCATCGACAGCAGCGGCGGCCCGAACTCGCGCGCGGTCGGCTGGCTGTCCTTCGTGAGCTCAGGCACGAGCGCCCTCCTCGGTCCCTTCGAGTTCCTTCGTCATCTCGTCGGCGCGCTGAGCCCGCCGGGCCCGCCGCGGTGGCAGCAGACCCTGCGGCCGGAAGTTGGCCAGCAGCAGCAGGAGCAGACCGAAGACGACGATGCGGAAGTCGGCGAACTCGCGGAAGCGCTCCGGCAGGTAGGCCACGACGACGCCACCGACGATGGCGCCCCAGCGGTTGCCCTGCCCGCCGATGACGACGGCCGCGAGGAACATCATCGACAGGTTGATCATGAAGGAGTCCGGGTTGATCGCCCCGATCCGGGAGGCGTAGAGCGCCCCGGACAGGCCGCCGACGAACGCGCCCATGGCGAAGGCCAGCAGCTTGAAGCGGAACGTGGGGACGCCGTTGAGCTCGGCGGCCTCCTCGTCCTCGCGGGTGGCCTCCCAGGCCCGGCCGACCCGGCTGTTCTGCAGCAGCCGGTCGGCGATGAGCACCAGGACGATGACGATCAGCGCGAGCCAGTAGTACGGGACCGCGTCGAGCAACCCGAACGTGAGGAAGACGGACCGCGCCCCCTCACCGAGGTCGACCTTGGCGGTCAGGCCGTCCCAGACCAGGCTGGGCAGGCCGAACAGTTCCGTCGAGGGCGGCCGTGGGATGCCGGTGATGCCGCGGGCCTGGTTCAGCCACTCCGAGTTCAGCGCCGTCAGGCGGATGATCTCGCCGAAACCGAGGGTCACGATGGCCAGGTAGTCACCGCGCACCCGCAGGGTCGGCGCCCCCAGCAGCAGACCGCTCGCGGTGGAGATGGTCACGGCCATGAGGATCAGGACGAACCAGTTCACCTGGCCGTGCAGGGAGCCGAACACCCCCACGGTGTACGCGCCGATGGCGTAGAACCCCACGTACCCCAGGTCGAGCAGGCCGGCGTACCCGAGCACGATGTTCAGGCCGAGGGCGACGAGGGCGTAGTTGGCCACGGTCGCCAGGACCGCGCCGAACTCGGCGTCCTGCGTGGAGACGATCGGCAGGTTCAGCAGCGGCAGCACGAAGAAGAACAGCGCGATGAGGCACCAGATCGCGATCTGCGCGGGTTTGGGCAGGGCGGTCCAGCGCTGCGCGAAGGACGGCTTGACGGTCCGGGTGCTGGTGCTCATGCGCGGGCCTTCCCGAGGGACTCACCGAGGATGCCGGTGGGCCGGAACAGCAGGACGACGACGAGCAGCAGGAACGACACGACGTCCTTCCAGGACGAGGCGAGCCCGAACAGGGTGGCGTAGTTCTCGACGAGGCCGAGCACGAGTCCACCGACGAGCGCGCCGCGGATGTTGCCGATGCCGCCGAGGACGGCGGCCGTGAACGCCTTGATGCCGAGGATGAACCCCACGTTGTAGCGGGTCACCCCGATGTGCATGAGGTAGAGCAGCGCCGCCGCGCCGGCCATCAGACCGCCGATGAGGAAGGTCAGCTGCACGACCCGCTTCTGGTTCACGCCCATCAGCGCGGCCGCCTCGGCGTCCTGGGAGACCGCGCGGACACCGCGGCCCAGGCGCGACCGGGAGACGAACTGGTCGAGCGCGACCATCATGAGGATGGCCGCCAGCAGGACGATGAGCTGGTTGCTGCGGATCTGGAAGTCACCGATCGCCAGGACCTGCACGTTCGGCAGGGGGTTGACGAACGCGGTGTTCTCCCGGGCCTGGCGGACGTAGGGGGCCAGGACGTCCTCCAGGCCCGCCCAGCCGGCGATCCGGTCCCGCAGGCCCATGATCTCGGACAGCACGAAGGAGGCGCCGATGGCGGAGATGAGGGCGACCAGCGGGGGCGCGTGCTTCTCCCGCAGCCGGCGGTAGGCGACCCGCTCCACGACGAGCGCGACACCACCGCTCACCGCCATCGCGGCGACCAGGGCCAGCAGCAGCATGCCGATGGCGACCGGCCAGCTCACGCCCTGGTGGGCGCCGAGCAGGGTCATCATCCAGACGGCGCCGAAGCTGCCCCACATGAACACTTCGGAGTGCGCGAAGTTGATGAGGCGCAGGACGCCGTAGACGAGGGTGTAGCCGAGCGCGAAGAGGGCGTAGATCGCGCCGACCACCAGACCGGTGAAGGTCAGGTCGAGGAACGTGGACAGGAGAACCACCTGGGGTGCGGTGTGCTGACGGGGGGATGCGCACGGACGCGGGACGACCCCACCCGCAGTGCGGGTGGGGTCGTCGGCGAGACGTCAGGAGGCGTTGATCTCCTGGTCGGCCACGATCTGACCGCCCTCGACCTTGTAGGCCCAGACGGTGATCGCGCTGGGCTCGCCCTTGTCGTCGAACTTCAGCTGCTTGGTGACGCCCGGCTTGTCGTACGTCTTCACGTACGCCAGCAGGTCCTCGCGCGTGACGTTGCCCTCGGCGATGCCGTCGAGCAGGATCGTCGCCGCGTCGTAGCCCTCGGCCGAGTACGTCGCCGGCGCCGAGCCGTAGGCCGCGGTGTAGTCCTCGACGAAGGAACCCTCGACCTCTTCCGGCGGCGAGCACGGGCAGGTGACGAGCGCGCCCTCCGCGGCCGCCGCACCGGCCGCGGTGACCAGGCCCTCGTCCTTGGCACCGTCGTCGCTGACGAACGCGACCTGCTCGTTCGTCAGGCCCGATTCGCGCATCTGCTTCAGCAGCAACCCGGCCTCGGCGTAGTACCCGCCGAAGAACACCGCGTCCGCGCCGGTCGCGCGGATGTCGGCCACGACCGCGGAGAAGTCCGTCTGCCCGGTCTGGATGGTGTTGTCCTTGACGTCGGCGGCACCGAGTTCCGCGCGGACCAGGTCGGCCAGGCCCTTGCCGTACTCCGAGGAGTCGTCGACGACGTAGACCTTCTGCTTGCCCAGCGTCTCCGTGAGGTAGGTCGCGGCCGCCGGCCCCTGCGAGGCGTCGCTGCCCAGGACGCGGAAGAAGGTCTCCCAGCCGTTCTCGGCCAGCTCCGGGTTCGTCGCCGACGGTGTGATGCCGACGATGCCGGCCTCGGCGAAGATCGGGTCGGCGACCTTGGACTCGCCGGAGAACGCCGGGCCGACGATGCCGACGACCTGCTCGTCGCCGACGACCTGCTGGGCCAGCCCCTGAGCCTGGTTCTGGTCGCCCTGGGAGTCGTAGTCGGTGAGCGTGACCTGGCAGGCGCCGTCCTCGGCGTTGTGCTGGTCGACCGCCAGCTTGACACCGTTGTTGATGTTCACGCCCAGGTTGGCGCTGGCTCCGGTGAGGGCACCGAAGTAGCCGATGCTGATGCCGTCCGGGCAGCTGCTCGCGCCCGACGTGCCTTCACCGGAGGCGGTGTCGTCACCACCGGTCGTGCCGCATGCGGCGAGCAGAAGGGCGGCGGCCGCGGCGGGGGCCGCGAGTTTGACGATGGAGCGCACTGGCTTGTCCTCCTGAGCCGGGGGCACGGGGGTGCGCACCGACGCACACACCCGAGGGCGCCACCCGGGAGCGGTGGAGCCGGGGTGAACACTAAGGGGCTGGTGAGGACTTCGGACGCTTTCAGTGTGCGAGTTCACCGGGTCGTTACACAGATCGGCCAGTTGGAGGACCCGGTGCTGCGCAGATGTACCGGTCGGTGACCGGTGAGTCGCCGGAACACGACAGCCCCGGCACGCCTGGTCGGCGTGTCGGGGCTGCTCGAGAGTGCTCGGGGCACCGGGAACGGGTCAGGCGCGGTCGTCACCGGCGCTGATGACCGTGGTGGCCACCTCGCGCATCGTCAGGCGCTTGTCCATCGAGGTCTTCTGGATCCAGCGGAACGCCTCGGGCTCGGACATGCCGAACTGCGTCTGCAGCTTCGACTTGGCCCGGTCGACCAGCTTGCGGGTCTCGAAGCGGTCGGCGAGGTCGGCGACCTCGTCCTCCAGCGCCATGATCTGCTGGTAGCGGCTGACCGCGATCTCGACCGCCGGGAGCAGGTCGGCGGAGGTGAACGGCTTCACGACGTAGGCCATCGCGCCGGCGTCGCGGGCACGCTCGACGAGCTCGGCCTGCGAGAACGCCGTCAGCAGCACGACCGGGGCGATGCGGGCCTTCGCGATCCGCTCGGCCGCCGAGATGCCGTCCAGGACGGGCATCTTGATGTCCATGACCACGAGGTCGGGCTTGTGCTCCTCCGCGAGGGCCACGGCCTGCTCGCCGTCGCCGGCCTGGCCGACGACGTCGTACCCGGCCTCGGTGAGCATCTCGACGATGTCGAGGCGGATGATCGCCTCGTCCTCAGCGACGACCACCCGACGTGTGGTCGTGGAAGAGCTGGCGGTGGTGTCGGCAGTGTTCGTCACAGCGGGCATCCTAGTCCGTGCCCCGGGGCTACTACGACTCGTCGTGGTCGTGGGTGGCCCGGACGGTGGGCCGGGCCCCGGCGCCGACCGGTCCCGGCACCCCGGTAGGGTGATCGACGCATCCCCCGGGACGCCCTGGTAGCCCAACCGGCAGAGGCAATCGACTCAAACTCGATCCAGTGTGGGTTCGAATCCCACCCAGGGCACCGTGTCGGATCGGCTGCGCGGAGCGCAGCGGGCCAGGTGTCGGCCAGCGAGACGCGAAGAGCCTCGAAGCAGCGACTTCCCGATGACCCTCACGGGACCGGGGAACGCCGCTTCGAGGCTCTTCGCGTCTCGTATCGCGTCGAGCGGGGCGGAAACGGCGCAAGCGCCCCTCCCACCAGGGTGAGTTCCCCGGGGAAGGAGCGCTTGCGCCGTTTCCGCCCCGCTCGACGCGAACCAGAGGCCCGCTCGCCCTGCGGAGCCAGTCCTACTTGTACGCCGCGCTGACGCCCGACGTCGCGTCGCCGATGCGGTGGACACGCACGGCGTTGGTGGACCCGACGATGCCCGGAGGGGCACCGGCGACGATCACCACGAGGTCGCCGACGGAGCAGCGACCCATCTCCTGCAGACGACGGTCGACCTCCTTGACCATCTCGTCGGTGGTCGAGATGAACGCCGCGTACTCCGGCTCGATGCCCCAGGACAGGGCCAGCCGGCGACGGGTCGCCTCCTCGGGGGTGAAGGCCAGCAGCGGGATCTGCGAGCGCAGCCGGGACAGGCGGCGCGCGGAGTCACCGGACTGGGTGAAGGTCACCAGCAGCTTGGCGTCGAGCTGCTTGCCGATCTCGGAGGCGGCCAGCGTGATGGCGCCGCCCTTGGTGTGCGGGACGGTGCCCAGCGCCGCGATCCGCTCGGCGCCGTGGGTCTCGGTGTTCTCGATGATGCGGGCCATGGTGCGCACGGCCTCGAACGGGAACGCCCCGACGCTGGTCTCGCCGGACAGCATGAGCGCGTCGGCGCCGTCGAGGACGGCGTTGGCGCAGTCGGAGGCCTCGGCGCGCGTGGGGCGCGGCGCGGTGATCATCGACTCGAGCATCTGCGTCGCGACGATGACCGGCTTGGCCTGGCGGCGGGCCAGCTCGATGGCGCGCTTCTGGACCAGCGGCACCTCCTCGAGCGGGAGCTCCACCCCCAGGTCACCGCGGGCGACCATGATGCCGTCGAAGGCGGCGACGACCTCGCGCAGGTTCTCGACGGCCTGCGGCTTCTCGACCTTGGCGATGCAGGGGACGGTGATCCCCTCCTCGGCCATGATCTTGTGCACGTCCTCGGCGTCGGCGGCCGAGCGCACGAAGGACAGCGCGACCATGTCCACGCCGAGCTTGAGGGCGAAGCGCAGGTCCTCCTTGTCCTTCTCGGACAGCGCGGGGACGCTGACGGCGACGCCGGGCAGGTTGATGCCCTTGTTGTTGCTCACCGGACCGGGGACGGTCACGCGGGTGGTGACCCGGGGACCGTCGACGGCGGTGACCTCCAGGCCCACCTTGCCGTCGTCGATGAGGATCCGGTCGCCGACCGCCACGTCGCCGGGCAGGCCCTTGTACGTGGTGGAGCACACGTCCTTGGTGCCCACGACGTCCTCGGTCGTGATGGTGAACACGTCACCGACGGCCAGGTCGTGGGGTCCGTCGGCGAACTTCCCGAGGCGGATCTTCGGGCCCTGCAGGTCGGCCAGGATCGCCACCGACCGGCCCGTGGCCTCGGCGGCCGCCCGCACCCCCTCGAAGTTCGCCCGGTGGTCGTCGTGCGAGCCGTGGCTCAAGTTCAACCGGGCGACGTCCATCCCGGCGTCCACCAGTGACCGCAACCCTTCGGGACCGGCCACGGCGGGCCCGAGGGTGCAGACGATCTTCGCTCTGCGCATGCCCCGACCCTATTGCGCCGCGACCGGTGACCGACGCGTGGGGCGTGCCGCCGGGCCGACGGTCACCGGATCCCCACCCGCACGACACCGGGCGGCCGACGTGCGGGACCTGCGCCGCAGCCCCACCATGGCCACGTGAACACGCAGGAACCGCAGCCGCAGAACGACTTCGAGCGGCAGGTCGACGACCTGGTGGAGGAACTCGTCGAGGAGTCCCTCGACCACGAGTACGCCGTCTACGTCCGGTTGCACGAGGACGGCGGCTGGCCGGCTGGCGCGCTGGAAGGGCTGGTCGCCGACCTGCACTCGGCGCACCCGCGGGTGGAGCCCGTCAACGACCCCGACCTGGCTCCCGAGCACGACGTCGTCCTGAGCATCGACGGCGACGGCCTCGACGCGCAGGGCGCGGCCCGGCACGCCCTGGAACGCATCGGCGAGGCGGCCGCCGCGCGCGGGCTGACCGGTCACGCCGCCGACGTGACCGTGCTGTCCGACAGCGCCGTGTGGACCTACGGACGCGACGAGGTCGACACCTGGTGACGCGCGCCCCCCGGTGACGAGCGGGGTACCGCCCCTCCGCGACACACTGGAGGGGCGGTCGAGCAGGCAGCCGCGCTCCCCGGCACCGGAGGCGGCACCGTTGTCCTCGCACCACCACTCATCCGAGGCGTCCGACGCGCCCGAGGTCGAGACGGTGACGCCCTCGACCTGGGCCGAACTGCACGACCTGCTGTTCGCCGACCCCTGGCCCGAGCGTGCCGGCCGTTACCACGCCACCGTGGTGCACCGCGGGATGTCCGAGGCCGCGCACGCCCTGCTGACCTCGGTGCAGCGGCTGGGACGGGCCGAACGCGAGAGCGACCTGCTGCGCAACTTCCGCAAGTACTCGCGGATGCCGTTCTCGAAGCAGGACAGCGACTGGGAGTGGCTGACGCTGGCCCAGCACCACGGGCTGCCGACACGCATCCTGGACTGGACGTACTCCCCGCTGGTGGCGCTGCACTTCGCCACGGCCGACGTGGCCCGCCACGACGTCGACGGCGCCGTCTGGTCGGCCGACTTCCTCGCCGTCCACGACCTGCTGCCGCAGGCGCTGCGCGCTGAGCTGGAGGCCAGCGGCGGGGCCCAGCTGAGCGTGGAGACGCTGGCCAGGGTGGCGCCCACGCTGGCCGACTTCGACGCCCTCGACGACGAGCCGTTCCTGACGTTCTTCGAACCGCCGTCGCTGGACGAGCGGATCGTCAACCAGTACGCCAGCTTCTCGGTGCTCTCCTCCGCGCACGCGCGCACCGACGACTGGCTGGCCCGGGCCGCGACCCCGCTGGTGCGGCGCGTCGTGGTCGGCAGTGCCCTGAAACCGTGCGTGCGGGAACGGCTGGACCAGGCCAACATCACCGAGCGGGTGCTGTTCCCCGGCCTGGACGGGTTGAGCCGCTGGCTGACCCGCTACTACACGAGCCCGCCGCGCACGTGACGACGCTCCCGGGGAACCCTCGGCGTGCAGGGCTCCCCGGGAGCGCGTGAGCTCAGGCCGTCAGCGGCACCGCGTCCGCGCGGATCGGCGAGGGCAGCGCGGTGTCACCCATGAGGAACTCGTCGACGGAGGCCGCACACGCGCGCCCCTCGGCGATGGCCCACACGATGAGCGACTGCCCGCGCCCGGCGTCGCCGGCGACGAACACCCCGGGGGTGGACGTGGCGTACCCGGGGGTGCGGGTGAACCGGGTGCGGGCGTCGGCCTGCAGACCCAGCTGGCCCACCAGGTCGCCGTGCTCGGGACCGGAGAACCCGATCGCCAGCAGCACCAGCTGCGCGGGCAGGTCCTGCTCGGTGCCCTCGACCGGCGTCCACACGCCGTCGACCTTGCGCACCTCGACGATGCGCAGGCCGGTGACCTTCCCGTCCTCGCCGATGAACGCCTGGGTGGAGGCGGAGAACTTCCGCTCCCCGCCCTCCTCGTGGGAGGAGGACACCGAGAACACCTTCGGCATCGTCGGCCACGGCTCGGTCTCGGCCCGCTCCTGCGGCCCCATCGGGTAGATGTCCAGCTGCGTCACCGACTTCGCGCCCTGGCGCAGCGCCGTTCCGTAGCAGTCCGAACCGGTGTCGCCGCCGCCGATGATGACGACGTCCAGGCCGTGCGCGTCGATGTAGTCCGCCGGGCGCTCCTCTCCCACCGCGATGCGGTTGGTCGGGGGCAGGTACTCCATCGCCTGGTGGATGCCGGCCAGGTCGCGACCGGGCAGGTCGACCTCGCGCCACTGGGTCGCCCCCGTGGCCACCACGATGGCGTCGTAGCGGTCGCGCAGCTGCTCACCGGTGATGTCGACACCGATGTTCACCCCGGCGCGGAACCGGGTGCCCTCGGCCTCCATCTGGGCCAGCCGGCGGTCCAGGACCGAGCGCTCCATCTTGAACTCGGGGATGCCGTAGCGCATCAGCCCGCCGATCTTGTCGTCGCGCTCGTAGACCGCGACGGTGTGACCGGACCGGGTGAGCTGTTGCGCCGCAGCCAGGCCCGCCGGGCCGGAACCGATGACGGCGACGGTCTTGCCGGTGAGGCGCTCGGGGACCTGCGGGGTGATCCAGCCGGAGTCGGCCGCGTTCTCGGCGATCATCACCTCGACCTGCTTGATCGTCACCGGCGGCTGGTTGATGCCCAGCACGCAGGCCGACTCGCACGGGGCCGGGCACAGCTTCCCGGTGAACTCGGGGAAGTTGTTCGTCGCGTGCAGCCGCTCGATGGCCTCACGCATGTCCCCGCGGCTGACCAGGTCGTTCCACTCGGGAATGAGGTTCCCCAGCGGGCAGGCGTTGTGGCAGAACGGGATGCCGCAGTCCATGCAGCGACCGGCCTGCCGCTTGAGCTGGGCGCGGTCCTGCGTCTCGTAGACCTCGCGCCAGTCCATCAGACGCAGCGGCACCGGCCGGCGCGGAGGCAGTTCCCGCTCGCGGACGGTGAGGAACCCCCGGGGATCAACCATGAGAAGCCTCCATGATGCGGGTGAGCACGGCCTCGGAGTCGGGCTCCAGACCGTCGCTGACGGCCTTGGCCCGGACCTCGAGCACGCGGCGGTAGTCCCGCGGGACGATCGTCGAGAACCGCTGCCGGGCAGCGCCCCAGTCGGAGAGCAGCTTGGCGGCGATGGTGGAGTCGGTGTGCTCGCGGTGGGCCACGAGCAGACCGTGGACGCGGGCGGCGGTCTCGTCGTCCAGCGGGACGACGTCGACCATGTCGCGGTTGACGCGGTGCTCCTTGAGGTCGAGCACGTGGGCCAGGCCGCCCGACATGCCCGCGGCGAGGTTGCGGCCGACGCGGCCCAGGATCACGACCTCACCACCGGTCATGTACTCCAGGGCGTGGTCGCCCACCCCTTCCACGACGGCCGTCGCCCCGGAGTTGCGGACGCAGAACCTCTCGCCGACCTCGCCGCGCAGGAACAGCTTCCCGCTGGTGGCGCCGTAGGCGATGACGTTGCCGGCCACGATGTCGCGTTCGCGCGACCCGGAGGAGCGGTCCGGGCGCACCACGACGGTGCCGCCCGACAGGCCCTTGCCGACGTAGTCGTTGGCGTCGCCGAACAGCCGCAAGGTGATGCCCTTGGGCAGGAACGCCCCCAGCGACTGGCCGGCCGACCCGGTGAAGGTGACGTCGATGGTGCCCTCGGGCAGCCCCTCCTCGCCCCACTTCCTGGTCAACTCGTGCCCGAGCAGCGTCCCGACGGTGCGGTTGACGTTGCGGACGGGCAGCTCGATCTGCACCGGGGTACCGCTGACGAGGGCGTCGGCGGCCCGCTCGATGAGGACGTGGTCCAGAGCCTTCTCCAGACCGTGGTCCTGCGTCTGGGAGTTGTGCAGCGTCGAGCCCTCCGGCGCGGTCGGCGCGTGCAGGATCGGCGCCAGGTCCAGCCCGGACGCCTTCCAGTGCGCGACGGCGCGGCGGGTGTCGAGGACCTCGACGTGGCCGACGGCCTCCTGGATGGAGCGGAAGCCCAGCGAGGCCAGCATCTCGCGGACCTCGGCGGCGATGAACTCGAAGAAGTTCACGACGTAGTCGGCCTTGCCGGTGAAGCGCGCCCGCAGTTCGGGGTTCTGCGTCGCGACGCCGACCGGGCAGGTGTCCAGCTGGCAGACGCGCATCATGATGCAGCCCGAGACGACCAGCGGCGCGGTCGCGAAACCGAACTCCTCGGCGCCCAGCAGGGCGGCGATGACGACGTCGCGGCCGGTCTTGAACTGCCCGTCGACCTGGACCACGATCCGGTCGCGCAGCCCGTTGACCACCAGGGTCTGCTGGGTCTCGGCCAGGCCGAGCTCCCAGGGACCGCCGGCGTGCTTCAGGCTCGTCAGCGGGGCGGCGCCCGTCCCGCCGTCGGCGCCGGAGATCAGCACGACGTCGGCCTTGGCCTTGGACACACCCGTCGCGACCGTGCCGACCCCGACCTCCGAGACCAGCTTCACGTGGACCCGAGCGGAGGGGTTCGCGTTCTTCAGGTCGTGGATGAGCTGGGCGATGTCCTCGATCGAGTAGATGTCGTGGTGCGGCGGCGGGGAGATGAGCCCGACGCCCGGCGTGGAGTGCCGGGTCCTGGCGATGTTCGGGTACACCTTGTGGCCCGGCAGCTGACCGCCCTCACCGGGCTTGGCGCCCTGGGCGACCTTGATCTGCAGGTCGGTCGCGGAGGTGAGGTAGTTGCTCGTGACGCCGAAGCGGCCCGAGGCGATCTGCTTGACCTTCGAGGTGCGCTCGGGGTCGTAGAGGCGGTCGACGTCCTCGCCGCCCTCGCCGGAGTTCGACCGGCCGCCGAGGCGGTTCATCGCCACGGCCAGGACCTCGTGCGCCTCCTGGGAGATGGAGCCGTAGCTCATCGCCCCGGTGCCGAAGCGCTTGACGATCTCGCTGACCGGCTCGACCTCCTCCAGCGGAACCGGTTCGCGCACACCCTTCTTCAGCGACAGCAGGCCGCGCAGGGTCATGAGCCGCTCGGACTGCTCGTCGACCCGCGAGGTGTACTTGCGGAAGAGGGCCTCGTTGCGCTGCCGGGTGGAGTGCTGCAGCTGGAAGACCGTCTCGGGGTCGAACAGGTGCGGTTCGCCCTCACGACGCCACTGGTACTCGCCACCGGTCTCCAGGCGGCGGTGCGCACGCTCCTGCCCCTCCACGGGGTAGGCCAGGCGGTGCCGCTGGGCGACCTCCTCGGCCAGCACGTCCAGCCCGACGCCGCCCAGGCGGGAGGTGGTGGCGGTGAAGTACTCGTCGACGAGGGTCTGGGACAGGCCCAGGGCCTCGAAGACCTGCGCGCCGCGGTAGGAGGCGACGGTGGAGATGCCCATCTTGGACATGACCTTCAGGACGCCCTTGCCGAGCGCCTTGATGAGGTTCCTGACCGCGGTCTGGGCGTCGACGTTGGTGATGACCTGGTGGCGGACGAGGTCCTCCACGGTCTCCATCGCCAGGTAGGGGTTGATCGCGGCCGCGCCGTAGCCGATGAGCAGCGCGACGTGGTGCACCTCGCGCACGTCACCGGCCTCGACGACCAGGCCGACCTGGGTGCGCAGCTTCTGCCGCACCAGGTGGTGGTGCACGGCCGAGGTCAGCAGCAGCGAGGGGATCGGTGCGTACTCGGCGTTGGACTCGCGGTCGGACAGCACGACGAAGACGGCCCCGTCGGCGATCGCGCGGGAGACCTCGGCGCGGATCTCCTCGATCCGGCGGGCGAGCTCGGCACCGCCGCCGGCGACCCGGTACAGCCCCTTGACGATGTGCGTCGTGCGGCCCGGGTTGCGGCGGTCGCGGTCGATGTGGACGATCTTGGCGAGCTCGTCGTTGTCGATCACCGGGAAGGGCAGCACCAGCTGGTGGCAGTGCGCGGCCGACTCCGCCAGCGGGTTCTTCTGCGGCCCCGTGGTGCTGATCAGCGAGGTGACCAGTTCCTCGCGGATGGCGTCCAGCGGCGGGTTGGTGACCTGCGCGAACAGCTGGGTGAAGTAGTCGAACAGCAGCCGCGGGCGCTCGGAGAGCACCGCCAGCGGCGTGTCCGACCCCATCGAGCCGATCGGCTCGGCAGCCGCGCGGGCCATCGGCGCCAGGATGAGCCGCAGCTCCTCCTCGGTGTAGCCGAAGGTCTGCTGGCGGCGGGTGACCGAGGCGTGCGAGTGCACGATGTGCTCGCGCGGGGGCAGGTCGCCGAGTCGCACGACGTTCTTGAGCCACTCGGCGTACGGCTGGGCGGCGGCGAGCTCGGCCTTGATCTCCTCGTCGTCGACGATGCGGCCCTTGGCCGTGTCGACGAGGAACATCTTGCCCGGCGCGACGCGGCCGCGGGCCACGATGGAGGACGGGTCCAGCTCCAGGACGCCGGTCTCGGAGGCCAGCACGACCAGGCCGTCGTCGGTCACCCAGTACCGCGAGGGGCGCAGGCCGTTGCGGTCCAGGACGCCGCCGATGACGGTGCCGTCGGTGAAGGTGAGGTTGGCGGGGCCGTCCCACGGCTCGGAGAACATCGAGTGGAACTCGTAGAAGGCCCGGCGGGCCGGGTCCATCTCGGTGTTGTTCTCCCACGCCTCGGGGATCATCATCAGCACCGCGTGCGGCAGCGACCGGCCGGCCAGGTGCAGCAGCTCGAGGACCTCGTCGAAGGAGGCCGAGTCCGAGCCCTCGGTGGCGCAGATCGGGCCCAGGCGCTGGACGTCGCCGGGGATGAGCGGGGTGCTCATGGTCGACTCGCGGGCCGCGGTCCAGTTCCGGTTGCCCTTGACGGTGTTGATCTCACCGTTGTGGGCGATGGTGCGGAACGGGTGCGCCAGCGGCCAGCTCGGGAACGTGTTCGTCGAGAACCGCGAGTGGACCAGGCCCAGCTCGGAGGTGAACCGGCGGTCGGACAGGTCCGGGAAGAACGGCTCGAGCTGCCCGGTGGTGAGCATGCCCTTGTAGACCATGGTCCGCGCCGACAGCGAGGGGAAGTAGACGCCCAGGTCGCGTTCGGCCAGCTTGCGCAGCGCGTAGACGCGGCGGTCGAGGTCGATGCCGGTCTCCAGCGGCCGCAGCCCGTCGGTGCGGGTGGCGACGAAGAGCTGGGCGAAGAACGGCATGCAGGCCCGCGCCTGCTGACCGACCAGGTCCGCGGTCACGGGCACGTCGCGCCAGCCGAGGACGTCGAGGCCCTCGGCCACGGCGATCTCCTCGATGCGGCGCACGGCCTCGGCCCGCTCGTCGGCGTCCAGGGGCAGGAAGGCGTTGCCGACGGCGTAGGCGCCCTTGGCGGGCAGCTCGACGCCCTGCTCGGCCATGACGGCGCGCAGGAACTCGTCGGGGACCTGGGTCAGGATGCCGGCGCCGTCGCCGGTGTTGGTCTCGGCGCCCACGGCGCCGCGGTGGTCGAGGTTGCGCAGTGCGGTGAGCGCGTGCTCGACGATGTCGTGGCCGGGTTCGCCGCGCATCGTGGCCACGAAGGCCACACCACAGGCGTCCTTCTCGTTGTCGCGGTCGTACAGACCGGCGTTCGGGGGGAACGACGTGAACGGCAGCGGGCGGACCTGCTGCGTGCTGGTCGGGTGCGACGCGGGGAGTTGCGACATGCAGTGCACCGTCCTCGGAGAGAGGTCGCTGGACCTCGATGGACAGGGGGGCCTCTCGACGGGTCTCCTCGAGCGTTCGCCCGGGTGGGCGGTTCTCGGCGAGCCGGGTCAGTCTCTTCGAGATGAGGCTCGCGCCTGGAGGGCGCGCGCCACGAACGAGGGGCGGCGCTGGCCCGCGTTCACCTCACTGTAACGCGCGGGACGCCGTGCTCAGGAGCACTCCGGCATCACCCGAGGATCGAGGTTCGATCACGATTCCTTCGCGTCCGGCCGTTCGTCACGGTCCGGTGAGGGTCGATCGGCAGAAGCGGTGACGGTCGGTCCGCCGGTCTGCGTCGCAGTGTCACCGCCCGGGGTGGTGGCCGCCGGCAACTCGGAGGAGGGTACCCGTTCCAGGACCTCGCCCCGACCAGCATTTACGCGGCGTGAGCGGACGAACGCAGCGAGTGCGGCGAGGAAGATGATCCCCGCGACCCACTGGTTGACCCGCAGACCCGCGATCTCGTTCGCGGTGTCGATGCGCAGCGCCTCGAAGACGCTGCGCCCGAGGCAGTAGAGGGCCACGTAGAGGAAGAACGCCTGCCCGTGCCGCAGCTGCACGCGCCGGTCCAGCAGCACGATGACCGCCGCGACGAGCAGGCACCACAGCGACTCGTACAGGAACGTGGGGTGGAAGGTGCCCACGACGACCGGGGCGCCGCTCGCGTCGGTCACCGCCCGGCCGGCCGCCTCGTCCCAGCGGTGGACCTCCAGGGCCCACGGCAGGTCGGTGGCGCGGCCGTACAGCTCGTTGTTGAACCAGTTCCCCCAGCGGCCGCAGGCCTGCGCCACCAGCAGTCCCGGCGCCATGGCGTCGGCCAGCGGCAGGAACCGGTACCCCGCCCGCCGGCAGGCGATCCAGGCACCCAGCGCTCCCCCGGCGATGGCGCCCCAGATCCCCAGGCCGCCCTCCCACACGTACAGCGCCCGGACGGGGTCACCGCCGGCGCCGAAGTACGCCTCCGGGGAGGTGAGGACGTGGTAGAGCCGGGCGCCGACGACACCGAGCGGAACGGCCCACACGGCCACGTCGAGGATGAAGTCGTCGCGTCCACCCCGGGCCCGCCAGCGCCGCTCGGCGATCCAGACGCCGAGCACGATGCCGACCACGATGCACAGCGCGTACGCCCTGATCGGCACCGGGCCCAGGTGCCAGACGGCGACCGTGGGGCTCGGCAGGGACGCGCCGATCACGGCGTGGCCGCGGGCGTGGCGGCGGCGACGGCCTGCTGCAGCGCCCCGACCGGGTCGGCGCCGAGCAGCTGCTCGATCGGGATCTCGCTCTTCTCGCCGCCTTCGGGGGTGACCGTCACCGTCGGGGTGCCCTGGACGCCGGCCTCCTGCTGGGAGTCGGCGATCGAGGTCACGTAGTCGCGGTAGGCGTGACCGTCGACGGCGGCCTGCCAGGCCTCCAGGTCGGGAACGCCGGCCTGCTCGGCGAAGTCGCGCAGCTGGGCGTCGGTGTACCCGGTGCCCTCCTGCTCGGGCTGGTTGGCGAAGACGACCTGGTTGTACTCGGCGAAGCGACCCTGGGCGTCGGCGGCGGCCGCGGCCTCGGCCGCGCGCTGGGAGGAGTCGTTGCCCAGGTTGCCGTCCAGGAAGGTCAGCGTGTGCACCACGACGGTCGCCTGGCCGCTGCTGGCCAGTTCCACGACGGCGTCACCGGCGGCGGCCTCGAAGCGCGCGCAGTACGGGCACTGGTAGTCCAGCCAGACGTCCACCGTGGGCGCCCCGGCGGCGGGCGTGCCGGCCAGCACGAGGCCCGCGCCGTTGCCCGACGCGCTCGGCGGGACGGCCTGCGCCGCGAGCGGGACGTCGTCCTGGCGCGAGCGGTCGATGACGACGAAGACGACCGCCGCCAGGGCGAGCACCACGACGACGGCGATGCTGACCAGCAGCACCCGGCGGCTGCGCTCGCGGGCGAGCTCGCGCTGGCGCAGCGCGGCGGCCTTGGCCCGCCGCGCCTCGCGCGCGTCCTCCACCTCGCCCGCGCGTGCGGGGTTGCCGCCGGTCCGCTTCTTGCTGCTCAACGCTTCGATCTCCTCGTCAGGACTGGGTGAGGGCGTCAGGGGCGGGTGCGGACGCCCTCGGCCAGCGCCTCGGCCAGCTCACCGACGGCCCGCGCACCGGCCGCGGACGAGTCGGCGTCCAGCAGGCGCTGGACGAACGCGGAACCGACGATGACGCCGTCGGCGTAGCCCGCGACCTCGGTGGCCTGGGCCGGGGTGGAGACCCCGAGCCCGACGCAGACCCGTTCGGCGCCGGCCGCCCGGGTGCGCCGGACCAGTTCGGCCGCACCCGAGCCCACCGTCGCACGCGTTCCTGTGACCCCCATCAACGAGGCGGCGTACACGAACCCGCGGCAGGCCGCGGACGTCGTGGCCAGCCGGGCGTCGGTCGAGCTCGGCGCGACGAGGAAGACGCGCTCGAGGTCGTGCTCGTCGCTGGCCGCGATCCAGGCCCCGGCCTCGTCGGGGATGAGGTCCGGTGTGATGAGCCCGGCTCCCCCGGCGCTCGCCAGGTCGGCCGCCCAGCGGTCGACGCCGTAGCGGTCGATCGGCGGGTAGTAGGTCATGACGAGCACGGCCGCTCCCGTCGAGGCGACGGCCTCGACCGCGCGCAGCACGTCGGCCGGGCGCGTCCGGTTGGCCAGGCACACGTCGACGGCCTTCTGGATCGTGGCGCCGTCCATCGTCGGGTCCGAGTACGGCAGGCCGAGCTCGACGACGTCCGCGCCGCCGGCCACGGCCGCCTTGGCGGCCGCGACGGAGCCGTCGACGTCGGGGTAGCCGACGGGCAGGTACGCCACGAGCGCGGCGCGACCCTCCGCCTTGGCGGCGTCGATCGCGGCGGCGGCCTTCCCCACGCGGGCAGACGTTTCCACAGTGCTCACCAGCCGGATCCCTCGGTCTTCTCGGGCGTCTGTCCGACGCGTTCGGCCTCCGACGCCACGAGGTCGGCGTCGCTGACGAGCCCGAACCAGCGGGCGGCGGTGTCGACGTCCTTGTCCCCACGGCCGGACAGGCTCACGAGGACGACGGCGTCGGGGCCGAGCTCCTTGCCCAGGTCGAGGGCACCGGCCAGGGCGTGCGAGCTCTCGATGGCCGGGATGATCCCCTCGGTCCGGCACAGCAGCCGGAAGGCCTCCATCGCCTGGGCGTCGGTGACGGGGTGGTACTTCGCGCGGCCGCTGGCGGCCAGCCAGGCGTGCTCGGGACCCACCCCGGGGTAGTCCAGGCCGGCCGAGATCGAGTGCGACTCGACCGTCTGGCCGTCCTCGTCCTGCATGACGAACTGACGGGCGCCCTGGAAGACCCCGGCGATGCCGGCCGAGATCGGCGCGGCGTGCCGGCCGGTCTCGATGCCGTCGCCGCCGGCCTCGTAGCCGTGCAGCGCGACACCGTGGTCGTCGAGGAAGGCGTGGAAGATGCCGATGGCGTTCGAGCCGCCGCCGACGCAGGCCGCGACCGCGTCCGGCAGCCGGCCGACGAGGTCCTGCACCTGCTGACGGGCCTCGAGGCCGACGACCCGCTGCAGGTCGCGCACCAGGACCGGGAAGGGGTGCGGGCCCGCGACCGTCCCGAACGCGTAGTGCGTGGTGTCGACCGAGGCGACCCAGTCGCGGAAGGCCTCGTTGACGGCGTCCTTCAGCGTGCGGCTGCCCGCGGTGACCGGCACGACGGTGGCCCCGAGCAGGCGCATCCGGGCGACGTTGAGGGCCTGGCGCCGGGTGTCCTCCTCGCCCATGTAGATCGTGCACTCCAGCCCCATGAGGGCCGCGGCGGTGGCGGTCGCGACACCGTGCTGGCCGGCGCCCGTCTCGGCGATGATCCGGTTCTTGCCCATGCGCTTGGTCAGCAGCGCCTGGCCGAGCACGTTGTTGATCTTGTGCGAGCCGGTGTGGTTGAGGTCCTCGCGCTTGAGCAGGATCCGCGCACCACCGGCGTGCGCGGCGAACCGGGGCACCTCGGTGATGATGCTGGGCCGGCCGGTGTAGCTGCGGTGCAGTTCGGCCAGCTCGGCCAGGAACCCCTCGTCGGCCATCGCCGCGGTGTGGGCGGCCTCGATCTCGTCGAGGGCGGCGACGAGGGCCTCGGGCACGAAGCGGCCGCCGAAGGCGCCGAAGTAGGGCCCGCGCTCGGCGCTGAAGCTGCGACCCGAGGTGGTCAGGGGGGTCTCCGACGTCGTCACGGGCGCACCGCCTGGATGGAAGGGTGGGCGCCGGCGGCGACGAGGTCGGCGACGGCCCGGCGCGGGTCGTCCCCCCGGACCAGGGTCTCGCCCACCAGGACCGCGTCGGCGCCCGCACGGGCGAACTCGACCACGTCGTGCGCCCCGGAGACGCCGGACTCGGCGACCTTGACCTTGGAGTCCGGGATGAGGGGCGCGAGGTCGGCGAACGTGCCGTTGTCGACCTCGAGGGTCTTGAGGTTGCGGTTGTTCACCCCGATGACCCGCGCGTCGGCGTCGAGGGCACGGGCGACCTCGTCGGCCGTGTGCACCTCCACCAGCGCGGTCATGCCCAGGGAGTGGGTGCGTTCGATGAGGGACACGAGGGCTTCCTGCTCGAGGGCGGCGACGATGAGGAGCACGACGTCGGCCCCCCAGGCGCGGGCCTCCCACAACTGGTACGACTCGACGACGAAGTCCTTGCGCAGCACGGGGACGTCGACGGCGCAGCGGACGGCGCGCAGGTCCTCCAGGCTGCCGCCGAAGCGGCGCTGCTCGGTGAGGACGCTGATGACGCTGGCGCCGCCGGCCTCGTACTGCCCGGCCAGCTCGGCCGGGTCGGGGATGGTGGCCAGCGCGCCCTTGGACGGGCTCTTGCGCTTGACCTCGGCGATGACCTTGACCCCGCGCTGCGCGCTGTCGCGGGGTTTGAGGATCGCGTGGGCGTCCTTGGCCGGAACCTGCCGGTGGGCCCGTTCCTTCAGCTCGTCGAGGGTGGTCAGCGCCTTGCGCGTGGCCAAGTCCTCGCGGACGCCGGCCAGGATGTCGTCGAGGACCGTCACGCGACGAGGGTATCGCCGCGCAGCGGCACGACCGTCAGCGGTCCAGGGGACCTGTGGACCGCGCGAGGGCCGGCCTCGCTCAGCGCTTGGGGCGGCCGACACCCACGGGCTTGCCGTCGGCGCCCTTGACGCCGAAGCCCGCCTTGGCCAGCACGTAGGCGACCACGAGCGAGGCCACGATGACGGCGCCACCGACGATGCCCCACACCAGGCTGGTGAACACGACGGCCAGGCACAGGATCAGGAACCCCACGAGGCAGACCCCGACACCGGCCCAGGCGGCGATGCTGTGCCCGTGGCCGTGCTCGTCGACGATGTCGACGTCCGCGTGGGTCGACGGGTTCTGCTGGCTGCTCACGCTGGGACTCCTCGGAAGGCGGGGGACGTACTACGCACACCGTACCGAGTCGGGCCGGAGCGGCGAGTCCCGGGCGCGGCGCCCGCGCGGTCGGCTCCCTCAGCGGGTCGGGTCGTCCCCACGGGTCAGCGAGTCCCACGCGGCCGCGGGGTCCTCGCGCGCGTCGGCGGGCCCTCGCGAGGCGTCCCGCTCGTGCCGGGCCGAGGTCGCGGTCGTCGCCTGCCAGCGCCGGGACCGGACGAGGATCCCGGCCCCGGCGACCGCGACCAGCACCCCACCGGCCGCCGAGACGACCGGCCAGGGCGCCAGCACCGGATCCCCGTCCAGGTCGACGGTCGTCGTCCCGCTGGCCGCGCGGGCCGGGACGGTCAGCGCGCTCGCCGGGTCGGTCACGGTGGCCACGCTCGAGGCGAGCACGCCGGCGCCACCGAGGAGCAGGACGACCGCGGCCACGACCCGCGCCACCCGGCGGCCCAGCGTGGAGGCGACGACGGCCGCCAGGCTCACCAGGGCCAGCGCGGTGGCGACCGGCGCGGCGTCGCGGCCGCTCGCCAGCACGTCGGTGTCGCCGGTCGCGGTCCGCACCGCACCGGTGACCCACGTCGGGGCTCCGGCCCCCAGGGCGACCACGGCCCCGGCCGTGCCGAGCAGGAGCAGCAGGCCGCGTTCGCGTCCGGCGCTCACGCGGTCACCCCCGCCCGCTCCGTCGCGCCCCTCGTCGCTCACGCCGTGGGGGTCCCGACGGCGACCGGCAGCACCGTGGCCTCGAAGCAGGTCCGGTCACCGGTGTGGCAGGCCGCCCCGACCTGGTCGACCTCGACGAGCAGCGCGTCGCCGTCGCAGTCCAGCGACACCTTCCTGACCCACTGCACGTGCCCGGAGGTGTCGCCCTTGCGCCAGCGCTGCCGCCGGCTGCGCGACCAGTACGTCGCGCGGCCGCTGGTCAGGGTCTCGGCCAGCGCCTCGTCGTCCATCCAGGCGACCATGAGCACCTCGCGGGTGTCGTGCTGCTGCACGACGGCGCAGACGAGCCCGTCGGAGGTGCGCTTCAGCTTCTCGGCGATGGCGGGATCGAGCACGGGCGAGGAACCGGGGGACGACACGCCCGCCATCGTCTCACCGCGCCCCGCGTCCTCGGGGCCGGCCCGGAGTGGTCCCGGGCGCCAGGGGTGGCACCATCAGCCGCATGGCCACCGGCACCAAGCAGCCCAGCGACGCCCGCCGCGAACGCGAGGGCCTGTGCGACAGCGCCCTGCACCTGGGACCCGACGCGCCGACGCTGTGCGCGGGCTGGGACGTGCGCGACCTGCTGGTGCACCTGGCGGTGCGGGACAACCGTCCCGACGTGGTGCTGGGCGAGGCGGTCCCCGCCCTGCGCGGGCACCGCGACAAGGTCTGGTCGGAGCTGGCCGCGCAGCCCTTCGGCGACCTCGTCGACCGGGTGCGCAACGGCCCGCACGGCCCGTTGAAGGTGCCGGCGCTGGACGGCCTGGCCAACAGCGCCGAGTTCTTCGTCCACCACGAGGACATCCTGCGGGCCCAGCCGGACTGGGCCCCGCGCGAGCTGCCCGGCGCCCAGGACGCGGCGCTGTGGCGCACCGTGAAGGTCATGGGCCGGGTCGCCTACCGGCGGGCCGGGGTGGGCGTGGTCCTCGTCACCCCGGGCGGTCCCCGGGCGGTGGTCCGCCAGGGCGCGGAGTCGGTGTCGCTGACCGGCGCACCGGCCGAACTGCTGCTGCACGCCTTCGGCCGCCGGTCCCGCGCGCAGGTTGCCGTCGACGGGACCTCCGCTGCGGTGCAGCGCTTCCGCGACTCGTTCCCGGACTAGCGCACGGGCGACCCGCTCGCCCGCAGCGCGTCCTTGACCTCCCCGATCGTCAGCTGGCCGAAGTGGAAGACGCTGGCCGCCAGCACGGCGTCGGCGCCCGCGGCCACGGCCGGCGGGAAGTGCTCGACGGCACCGGCACCACCGCTGGCCACCAGCGGCACGCTGACGCGGGCCCGCACCTCGCGCAGCATCTCCAGGTCGAAGCCGGCCTTGGTGCCGTCGGCGTCCATGGAGTTCAGCAGGATCTCCCCCGCGCCCAGCTCGGCGGCGCGGGCGGCCCACTCGACCGCGTCCAGACCCGTGCCCCGGCGGCCGCCGTGCGTGGTGACCTCGTACCCCGAGGCGGTGGCCGGCCCACCCGGCAGCGTGCGGCGGGCGTCGACGGACAGCACGAGGACCTGGGCCCCGAACCGCTCGGCGATCTCGGTGATGAGCTCGGGCCGGGCGATGGCCGCGGTGTTGACCCCGACCTTGTCGGCCCCGGCGCGCAGCAGCTTCTCGACGTCGGCGACGGTGCGGACGCCGCCGCCGACGGTCAGCGGGATGAACACCTGCTCGGCCGTGCGGCGCACGACGTCGTAGGTCGTCTCGCGCGAGCCCGACGACGCGGTCACGTCGAGGAAGGTCAGCTCGTCGGCCCCCTCGGCGTCGTAGCGGCGGGCCAGCTCGACGGGATCGCCCGCATCGCGCAGGTCGGTGAAGTTGACGCCCTTGACGACGCGACCGGCGTCGACGTCGAGGCAGGGGATGACACGGACGGCGACGCTCACACGGGCAGGGTAGACGGAGCCGGCGCCGTCCCGGGCCGGTACCGTCACCGGGTGGACGCCCCGCTCGTGATGACGCAGATCGACCCCCACGACCGGGAGGCGCTGCGGGCCTGGTCGACCCCCAGCCGTGCCGCGTTCCTCACGCCCGCCGCCACCGATGCCGACCTCGACGACCGTCTCGCAGAGGTCGGCGGCCACCGGCTGACCGCCGTGCACGACGTGGTCGACGGCGGGGTCGGCGGCGAGCAGCGGGTCGTGGCGACGCTGCGCACCTACGACTCCGAGCTCACGCTGCCCGGTGTGGACCCGGTGGAGGTGGACCTGGTCTCGACGGCGACCGTGCTGCCCACCCACCGCCGCCGCGGGCTGCTGTCCCGGATGCTCACCGCGGACCTGCGGCGGGCCCGGCACGCCGGGAACGTCTTCGCCGCGCTCATCGCCGCCGAGGCCCCCATCTACGGCCGCTTCGGCTTCGGCCCGGCCACCCACGCCACGAGCCTGGCCGTCGAGAACGCCCGCGTGCGGTTCCGCCCCGACGCCCCGGTGCCGGCAGGCTCGCTGGAGTTCGTGCCCGCCGGCCGCGTCGAGGAGCTCTCCCGCGTGCACGACGTGACCCGTCGGGCCCGTCCGGCGGGGCTGCTGCGCGACGCGGCGTGGTGGGAGGCGGCCGGCCGGCGCGGGGCCGGTCGCTGGGTCGGCCCGGCCGGACACGTCGTGCTGCACCGCGACGAGCACGGCACCGCCGACGGCTACGTGGCCTACGACGTCGTCGACGAGGCCGTCGGCCGCGTCCCCAACGGCACCGTCCACGTCGGGGACCTGGCCGCGACGAACCCCGCCGCGTACCGGGCGCTGTGGGAGTTCGTCACCTCGATCGACCTGGTGCGCACGACCCGGGCGAAGAACCGCCCCGTCGACGAACTGCTCCCCCACCTGCTGACCGACCCGCGCGCGGTGCAGACCGGGCCGGTCGACGACTTCCTGTGGCTGCGGGTGCTGGACGTGCCCGCTGCGCTGACGGCGCGGCGCTACCTGGGCGGCGGCACGCTCGTGCTGCAGGTCCTCGACCCGCTGGGGCTGGCGGAGGCGACCGTGCGCCTGCACGTGGGGGATCCCGGCGCCGACGGCTGGGCCTGCCCCGAGGTCACGACGACCGACGCGGCCCCGGACGTCGTGCTGGGCGTGGCCGAGCTCGCGTCGGTGCTGCTCGGCGGGACGTCCCCGGTGGCCCTGCACCGGGCCGGGCGGCTGGACGGCACGCCGGCGGCGGCGCTGTCCCTGCAGACGCTGATGGCCACGCCCGAGCAACCGTGGTGCCCCACGTGGTTCTGACGCTGCGGTCCACCGCGGCCGTCGTCGACGAGGTCGTGGCGCTGCTGGCCGCGGTGCCCGTGCCGCCCGCGGGGCCCACGGTGGTCGCGATCGACGGCCGGTCGGGATCGGGCAAGACCGACCTGGCCGCCGCGCTGGCCGCCCGTACGGGCGCGAGCGTGGTGCACATGGACGACCTGTACCCCGGCTGGGACGGGCTGGCCGCCGGGGTCGAGCTGCTGGGCGGCGTGCTGGCGGGCCTGCGCTCGGGCGCGCCGACGACCCGTCCGGTCTGGGACTGGACCCGGCAGCGGTACACCCGCGAGGTGCCGCTGCCCACCCACGGGGTGCTCGTCGTCGAGGGGGTCGGAGCCGGCTGCGCCGGCGCGGTGGACCTGCTCGTCGAGCTGGTCGCCGGTCCGGCGCTGCGCCGGGACCGCGCCCTGGCCCGCGACGGGGCGACGTTCGCCCCGCACTGGGAGTCCTGGGCCGCGCAGGAGACGGAGCTGTTCGCCCGCGAGCCGTTGCGGCCGGACGTGGTGTTCACGTCCGACACGGGCGCGGGCGGGGACCCGGCCTGGCGCTAAGCCTTCGGCGCGTGCGCCTCGACGAGCCGGGCCAGCCGCAGCGCCTCGGCCTTGGCGTACTCCCCGTCGGCGCGCTGGACGGCCATGACGGCGAGGTTCTCGCCGTCGTCGGTGTCCAGCGTCAGCCACGGGTCGGCCCCGCCGAAGCGGACGGCGACGACGGCCCCCCACTCCACCTCGCGGGTGTAGACGACGTTGCGCACCACGAGCCCGGCCTCGGTCACCCTGGCCCGCACCGTGACCAGCCGCACGAGGCCCCCGGCGACCAGGGCCGCGAAGACCAGCGCGGAGACGGTGTCGCTCCACGTCCAACCCGAGTCCGGCGACAGGGACAGCCCGATCGAGACGCCGACCATGACCAGGACGATGCCGATCGCGACGCCGAACCCCACGACGCGCGCGCGCCGGGGGTGGAAGTCGCGGTGCTCCGGTGCCCTCATCGCCGTCTTCGCCGTCGTCACAGCCGGCAGGCGTGGATGCTGGTGACCAGGATGCCGCGGGCGCCGAGGTCGTACAGCTCGTCCATGACCCGGTTCGTCTCCGACCGCTTCACCATGGCCCGCACGGCGACCCAGTCCTGCTTGGCCAGCGGCGAGACGGTCGGCGACTCCAGCCCGGGGGTGATCGCGCAGGCCTGCTCGACGATCGCCTTCGGGCAGTCGTAGTCGACCATCACGTACTGCCGGGCGACCAGGACGCCCTGCAGCCGGCGCACGAGCACGTCGACCGCCGGGTCCTGGGGCGCGCCCGAGCGGCGGACGAGGACGGCCTCGGAGCGCATGAGCGGCTCGCCGAAGATCTCCAGCCCCGCCGCGCGCAGCGTCGTGCCGGTCTCGACGACGTCGGCGATCACGTCGGCGATGCCGAGGGCGACGGCCGTCTCCACGGCCCCGTCGAGGTGGACGATGTCGGCGGTCACCCCGTGGTCGGCCAGGTGCTTGGCCAGCAGACCGGAGTAGCTGGTGGCGATGCGGCGGCCTTCGAGGTCGGCGACCGAGGTCGCGATCCCCGGCCGGCCGGCGAAGCGGAAGGTGCTGCGCGCGAAGCCGAGCTGCAGGACCTCGTCGGCGGGAGCGCGCGAGTCCAGCAGCAGGTCGCGGCCGGTGATGCCGGCGTCGAGGGTGCCGGAGCCGACGTACAGCGCGATGTCGCGCGGGCGCAGGAAGACGAACTGCACCGAGTTGTCGGGGTCGTCGAGGATGAGTTCCTTGGCCTCGCGACGCTGGTTGTAACCGGCCTCGCGCAGCATGGCCGAGGCGGCCTCGGACAGGGATCCTTTGTTGGGGACGGCGATGCGCAACATCGGGGGCTCCTAGAGGTGGGCGTACACGTCGTCGAGGGTCAGACCGCGGGCGACCATCAGCACCTGCAGGTGGTACAGCAGTTGCGAGATCTCCTCGGCGGTCCGTTCCCCGGACTCGTGCTCCGCGGCCATCCAGACCTCGGCCGCCTCCTCGACGACCTTCTTGCCGATGGCATGGACGCCCCCGTCCAGTTCCAGCACCGTCCGCGAGCCCTCGGGCCGGGTCAGCGCCTTGTCGCTCAGTTCGGCGAACAGGGCGTCGAAGGTCTTCACGTGCACGGAGTCTAGGTGGTCCGCCCTGCTCCCCCGACCACGCGGTCCCCCGGTCGGCACGTCGACTCCACGACCCCGGTCGGCGAGCCCGTGGAGTCGGCGTGCCGGAAGCGCGGCCTCAGTCCTTCGGCCTCGGCGCGACGTCGCGCAGGGCGACGACGGTCTCCAGCGCCGCCAGCACGGCCTCGGCTCCCTTGTCCTCGCGCGACCCGCGCAGACCCGCGCGGTGCAGGGCCTGGGCCTCGTTGTCGACGGTGAGCACGCCGAACCCGATCGGCACGCCCGTGGTGACCGCGACCTGGGTCAGCCCCTGGGTGGCGGCGTCGCACACGTACTCGAAGTGCGGGGTGCCGCCGCGGATGACGACGCCGAGGGTGACGACGGCGTCGAACCCCGCCCGGGCCAGCCGGGCCGCGGCCACGGGCAGTTCGAACGCGCCGGGCACGCGGACCTCGGTGACGTCGGTGACGCCGGAGGCCTGCAGGGCGCGGCGGGCGCCCTCGAGCAGTCCGTCCATGACCTCGGCGTGCCAGCGGGCCGCGACGACCGCGACCTTCAGCCCGCTGCCGTCGACGGTGATCTCCGGGCTTCCGTCCCCGCTCATGAGTTCTCCTCTCCTGCCGCGGACAGGTGCGTCCGCAGGTCGGCGATCGTCAGCACCGGCAGGTCGTACCGCTGCCCCAGCGCGACGATCTGGTTCCACCGTGACATCGAGCCGTCGTCCTCGACGAGTTCGGCGATGATGCCGACGGGCGTCAGCCCCGCCAGCCGGCACAGGTCGACGGCGGCCTCGGTGTGGCCGGGCCGTTCCAGGACGCCGCCGGGCCGCGCCCGCAGCGGGAACACGTGCCCGGGGCGGACCAGGTCGGCCGGCACGGCGCCGGGGTCGGCCAGCACCCGGGCGGTGCGGGCCCGGTCGGCTGCGGAGATCCCCGTGCTCACCCCCGTCGCGGCGTCGCAGCTGACGGTGTAGTCGGTGCGCAGCGAGTCCTCGTTGCGTTCGACCATCCGCGGCAGGCCCAGGGCCTCGGCCCGGTCGGCGGGCATCGGGGCGCAGAGCATCCCCGAGGTGTGCCGCACGGTCCAGCCGATCCACTCGGGCGTGGCCAGTTCCGCGGCGAGGATGGCGTCACCCTCGTTCTCGCGGTCGGCGTCGTCGGTGACCAGGACGGGTTTCCCGGCGCGCAGGGCCTCCAGCGCGGCGGCGATCGTGAGGTCGGTGGCCGTGGCGGTCACGCCGGAACCCCTCCCGACACGTCCTGGGCCGCCCGGTCGAAGGCGTTGATCCGCTCGACGTACTTGGCCAGCACGTCGACCTCGAGGTTCACGCTGGCGCCGACGGGTTTGCTGCCCAGCACCGTCAGTTCCAGCGTCGTGGGGATGAGGGAGACCTCCACCCAGGGGTCGGGGTCGGCGACCTCGCTGACCCCGGAGACCGTCAGCGACGTCCCGTCGACGGTGATCGAGCCCTTCTCCACCACGTACCGCGCGAGGGAGGCGGGAAGGGCGAACCGCACGACCTCCCACGCTTCCCCCGGGGTCCGGGAGAGCAGCGTCCCGGTGCCGTCGACGTGGCCCTGCACGATGTGCCCGCCGAGCCGGCCGTGCGCGGCCATCGCGCGTTCCAGGTTCACCCGGCGCCCGACGGCGACGTCGTGCAACGAACTGCGCCGCAACGACTCGGCCATCACGTCGACCGTGAAGGTGCCGGGTTCGGGTTGCCCTGTGACGGTGAGGCAGACACCGTCGACGGCGATCGACGCGCCGTGCACGGCGTCGGAGACGACGAGCGGACCGCGCACGGTCAGCCGCGCCGATTCCGCACCGTACTCCACGGCGACGACCTCGCCGATCTCCTCAACGATCCCGGTGAACACCGGCGGCCTCCTCGAACTCGGGGACGGACTGGAACTGCGGGGGAACCTCCGCCGGCGCGGGCGAGCAGGGTCGGGCGACGACGCGGACGTCGCCCCCGACGAGGTCGACGGAGGTGGTCTGCAGCCGGCTGATGTCCGGCAGGGAGCGGATCCCGAGGTCGCCGACCGCGGGGGTTCCGGCGCCGAGCAGCGCGGGCGCCAGGTAGCAGACGACCTCGTCGACCAGCCCGGCGGCGACGAACGCCGCGGCCAGCGCGGGGCCGCCCTCGAGCAGGACGCTGCGGACCTCCCGGGCGGCCAGCACCCGCAGGACCTCGCGCGGGTCCCGCGTGCGCACGTGCAGGGTCTCGGCGGCGGCGTCGGCGAGCCGGGCCCCGGCCGGCAGGTCGCGCAGCCCGGCCACGACCCGCAGCGGCTGCGGTCCGGTCACGACGCCGTCGCGGCGGACGGTCAGCGACGGGTCGTCGACCAGGGCGGTGCCGGTGCCGACGAGGACGGCGTCGTGCCCGGCGCGCAGGCGGTGCACGTCGGCGCGGGCGGCGGCCGAGGTGATCCAGCGACTGGTGCCGTCGGCGGCCGCGGACCGGCCGTCCAGGGTGGAGGCCCACTTCCAGGTCACCCAGGGGCGGCCGCGCCCGACGGCGACGGCCCAGCGTTCGTTCAGCGCCCGGGCCTGCTCGCCCAGCGGCCCGACCTCGACGTCGACCCCGTGCGCGCGCAGTTCGGCGGTCCCGCCGGCGGCGCGGGGGTTCGGGTCGGGCACGGCGACCACGACGCGGGACACCCCGGCCTCGAGCAGGGCGCGGCTGCACGGCCCGGTCCGTCCGGAGTGGGCGCAGGGTTCGAGGGTGACGACGGCGGTGGCGCCCACCACCGACCCCGCGACGGCCTGCAGGGCAGCGACTTCGGCGTGCGGTGTGCCCGCGCCGCGGTGGAACCCCTCGGCGAGGGTCTCCCCGTCGGGGCCGAGCAGCACGCAGCCGACGCGGGGGTTGGGTCCCGTGGCCGGGCCGCGCGCGGCCAGTTCCAGGGCGCGGGCCATCGCCTCGAGCTCTCGGGGTGTCGCCACCGCGGTCCTCCTCCTCACGTCCGAGCGGAACGTCCGACGTGCGGACCCCGGAGGGGACGTGCCGAGAGGCGCGACGGGTCGCCGGCGGTCGCACCCCGCGTCGGGGTGCACCGCGGCGGACCGTCGACGAGGCGTCGACGGCCGGGCCGGCACTGCGTCCCGGGACGGGGACGGCGACGGCACGCACCGACGACGCCGCGCGCTGCCTCCCATCCGGACTTTCACCGTCGGCCCCGGAATTCCACCGGATCAACCACCCACCGAGGTGGGGGCTCGCGGACTGTCACCGCCGGTTCGGATTTCCACCGACCCCGGAGCACGCGTGTCGTGCGGTCTTGCTGGTGGCCTCAGTCTGCCACGGGACCGCCGTCAGTGGCGGCAGGCCCCGGCCGCGAGGTCACGCAGCTCGTCCACGGCGGCCGCGGCGTCCGCGGCCCCGTAGACCGCCGAACCGGCCACGAAGACGTCGGCGCCGGCCTCGGCGGCCCGCTCGATGGTGCTCGCCGAGACACCCCCGTCGACCTGCAGCCGGACGTCGAGATCGCCGATCGCGGCGCGGGCGCGGCGGATCTTGGGCAGCGTGACGTCGAGGAAGCTCTGGCCGCCGAAACCCGGTTCGACGGTCATGACCAGGACCATGTCGAACTCCGGCAGCAGGTCGACGAAGGGCTCGATCGGCGTGGCGGGGCGCAGCGCGATCCCGGCGCGGCCACCGGCCGCGCGGATCTCGCGGGCCAGCTTCACGGGCGCCATCGCGGCCTCGGCGTGGAAGGTCACGCCCGCCGCGCCGGCCTCGGCGTAGGCCGGGGCCCAGCGGTCCGGCGCCTCGATCATGAGGTGGCAGTCCAGCGGGACGGGCGAGACCTTCTGCAGCGCCTCGACGATCGGCAGGCCGAGCGTCAGGTTCGGCACGAAGTGCCCGTCCATGACGTCGACGTGGGCGGCGTCGGCGTTGGCGATCCGCGCCAGCTCCGCCTGCAGGTTGGCGAAGTCGGCGGACAGGATGCTGGGGTTGACCTGGGGGGTTCGGGCGTTCGGCACGTCGCAGACAGTAGCCGCGCGGTGGGGGGGGGGGGGGGGGGGGGGGGGGGGGGGGGGGGGGGGGGGGGGGGGGGGGGGGGGGGGGGGGGGGGGGGGGGGGGGGGGGGGGGGGGGGGGGCGGGGCGGGCCGCC